>NZ_JAGMUE010000064.1:0-132606 GCF_019049165.1 Streptomyces sp. AC627_RSS907 | reverse complement strand
GCTCGGGGGGTACGGCTCGGGGGTGTGGCTCGGGGGTGTGGCTCGGGGGTACGGCCCGGGGGGTACGGCTCGGGGGTGCGCCGAGGAGTGCGCCCCGTCAGACGCGCTCGCCCAGCATCCTCCGCAGCGCGTCCCGCAGGGCGACCCGCTCACCCTCCGACAGCCCCGCCAGCGGCTCCCGCGCGAACCGCAGCGACTCCCGCAGCCCCCGCGCCACGCGCCGCCCCTCGTCCGTCGCCGCCGCCACCTTCACCCGGCGATCGCCGGGATCCGGGCGCCGCTCGACCAGGCCGCGCGCCTCCAGCCGGTCCACGATCCCGGTGACGTTCGACGGCTCGCACTTCAGCTTCTGCGCCAGCTTCCGCATCGGCAGCGGCTCCAGTGACAGCAGGCTGAGCAGCTTGGCCTGCGCCCCGGTCAGGGCGCGTTCCGCGGCCGCCTCCTCGTAGTCCGCGTGGAAGCGGGCCACGACCTCGCCGATCAGCTCGACGACTTCGAGAGTGAGAGCGTCGGGTCGGCGGGGGGTGTCGTGTGGTGTGGCCATGGAAACAAGGGTACTCATTTGTTTGACAACCTGAAATGTTCAGTCGCATGGTTGTTTCAGAGGCTGAAACATCTCAGGGCCTGCGGGATCCCGATCCCCGAGGCCGAAAACACTTCGCGCTCCAGGAAAGGTGCACCATGACCGACTCCCCCGCCCTTCCCACCGTCAACCGCGAATGGCACCTGCTCAGCCGCCCCGTCGGCTGGCCCAAGCCCGAGGACTTCGCCCTCGTCGAGGCCGACATGCCCACCTTGGGCGAGGGGCAGGTGCTGGTGCGCAACCAGTACGTGTCCGTGGACCCCTACATGCGCGGCCGCATGAGCGCCGCCAAGTCCTACGTCGCCCCCTTCGAGCTGGGCAAGGTCATGCAGGGCGGCGCGGTCGGAGAGGTCGTCGCCTCCAACGCCGAGGGCATCGCCGTCGGCGACCACGTCCTGCACTTCTTCGGCTGGCGCGAGTACGCCGCCGTGGACGCGAAGAACGCCGTCAAGGTGGACCCGGAGGCGGCGCCGCTGTCGACGTACCTGGGCGTGCTCGGCATGACCGGGCTCACCGCCTACGCCGGCCTGCTGCGCACCGCCGCCTTCAAGGAGGGCGACGCGGTGTTCGTCTCCGGCGCGGCCGGTGCCGTCGGCAGCCAGGTGGGGCAGATCGCGAAGCTCAAGGGCGCCTCCCGGGTCATCGGCTCGGCCGGCTCGGACGAGAAGGTGAAGCTGCTCGTCGACGAGTACGGCTTCGACGCCGCCTTCAACTACAAGAAGGGCCCGGTGGCCGAGCAGCTGCGCGCCGCCGCCCCGGACGGCATCGACGTGTACTTCGACAACGTCGGCGGCGACCACCTGGAGGCCGCCATCGGGTCCCTCAACCGGGACGGCCGCATCGCCGTCTGCGGCATGATCTCCGTCTACAACAACACCGAGCCCGCCCCGGGCCCGAAGAACCTCGCCCGTCTGATCCAGACCCGCGGCCGCATCGAGGGCTTCCTGGTCGGCGACCACTACGACCTCCAGCCGCAGTTCGTCCAGGAGGTCGGCCCCTGGGTCCGCTCCGGCGAGCTGAAGTACCGGGAGACGGTCGTCGAGGGCATCGAGAACAACCTGGAGGCGTTCCTCGGCGTCCTGCGCGGCGACAACACCGGCAAGATGATCGTCAAGCTCTGACGCCCCCCGTGCGGGGAGGTGGCCTTCCCGCATTTTCCGGCATGCGGTAGCGTCTTTCCGAAATCCGCCGCGATCGTGGGCGCGAGTCGCGGCGGACCGAAGAGGAAGACAACCGCATGCCCATCCAGCAGTCCGAGGTCCTCTACACCGCCGTGGCCACCGCCGAGAACGGTCGCGACGGACGGGTGGCCACCGATGACGGCAAGCTCGACGTGGTCGTGAACCCACCCAAGGAGATGGGCGGCAACGGCGCCGGCACCAACCCGGAGCAGCTGTTCGCCGCCGGGTACAGCGCCTGCTTCCAGGGCGCGCTCGGCGTCGTCGCCCGCCAGGAGGGCGCCGACATCTCCGGTTCGACCGTCACCGCGAAGGTCGGCATCGGTAAGAACGCGGACGGCTTCGGCATCATCATCGAGATCTCCGCCGAGATCCCGTCCGTGGACGCCGCCACCGCCCGGTCGCTGGTGGAGAAGGCACACCAGGTCTGCCCGTACTCGAAGGCGACCCGCGGCGACATCACCGTGACGCTCGCCTGACCGGTGCCCGAGCTCGTACGGGGCGGCGTTCACACCGTGAGTGCCGCCCCGTCCCCGTCGGCGCCGACCGGTAGAGTTCCGCCCATGCGTGATCTTGGGGCGGGATTCGGCCATCTCCTGAAGGGCCAGCGCTGGGTGGCCCGGCACGGCAAGAGCTACGGCTTCGGGCTCCTCCCGGGCCTGATCACCCTGGTGCTGTACGCGGCGGCGCTGGTCGCGCTGGCGCTGTGGGGCACGGACCTCGTCGCCTGGGCGACCCCCTTCGCCGACGACTGGTCGAGCCCCTGGCTCGGCCTCTTCCGCGGCTTCCTCACCGCCGTCCTGTTCGCCCTCGCCCTGCTCCTGGCCGTCCTCACCTTCACCGCGGTCACGCTGCTGGTCGGCGAGCCCTTCTACGAGAGCCTCTCCGAACAGGTCGACCGCGACGTCTCACCGGACGGCACGGCCCCCGAGTCGGGCCTGCCGCTCTTGCGCGAGCTGTGGATCTCCGGCCGCGACAGCCTCCGGATCCTCGTCCGCGCCGCCGTCTGGGGCGTGCTGCTCTTCGCCTGCGGCCTCATCCCGGTCGTCGGCCAGACGGTCGTCCCGGTGATCGGGTTCTTCGTCACCGGCTTCTTCCTCACCGAGGAGCTCACCGCCGTCGCCCTCCAGCGCCGCGGGGTCGTGCTGCGCGACCGCCTCGCCCTGCTGCGCTCCCGCAAGACGCTGGTCTGGGGCTTCGGCACGCCGCTGGGCGTCGCCTTCCTGGTGCCGTTCGTCGCGGTGTTCCTGATGCCGGGCGCGGTCGCGGGCGCCACCCTCCTCGCCCGCGAGCTGCTGGGCGAGGAGACCCGCGATGCCGACGCCCCGTCCGACAACGGCTCCGCCGACCCGGCCGTGCCCTCCGGCCCGCGCCCGGCGCCCTGAGCCCCGCGCCCGAGCCTGAGCCCCGCGCCCGGCGCCCGGCGCCCTGAGCCCCGCGCTCTCGCGAGCCGTTCGTCGCGCCGTCCCGAGGGTCCCCGCCCGTGCCGGTCGCCGTGGCATCGGCCCGCGTCGCGGGACACGGCGACCGTCCGGTGCGCGGCGCTCGCGGCCCCGCGCTCGCGACCCTGAGGGCCGGGTTGTGAAGGGTTCGTACGAACCGCCGGCCCGACGCCTGATCACGGGCCGTCGGACCACCGTGGCGATTACCGTCTGATCCGGGACCGCCCACGGCGTGCCCCTCGAGAAGCCCCGGCCCGGGACCTGACATCCGGGCCGGGGCTCAGTACGGAGGCCCGGTACCGAGCCCGGTGGTGAGCCCCGGAACCGCACGGGCTACCGCACCGAGAAGCCGTACACCGTCTCCGAGCGGAACACCTCACCCGGCCGCAGCACCGTGCTCGGGAACTCCGGCCGGTTCGGGGAGTCGGGGAAGTGCTGCGTCTCCAGCGCGATGCCGTCGCCGGGGGCGAAGGGCGCGCCCAGGTGGTCGGCGGTGTACAGCTGGAGGCCGGGCTCGGTCGTCGCCACCGACAGCACGCGCCCCGACGCCGGGTCGTACAGCTCGGCGACCTCCACGGCGGTGTCCGTCACGCCCTTGTCCAGGACGAAGTTGTGGTCGTAACCCGAACCGACCTTGCGGGCCTGCCGGAAGTCGAAGCGGGTGTCCGTCACGTCCTGGAGGTCACCCGTCGGGATCAGGTCCGCGTCGACCGCGGTGATCCGGGAGGCGGCGAGCCGCAGTTCGTGGCCGCCCGCGTGACCGGAGCCGCTCAGGTTGAAGTAGCTGTGGTTGGTCGGGTTGAGCACGGTCGGCGCGTCGGTGACCGCCTCGTACGCGATCCGCAGCGCGCCCGACTCCTCCAGCGTGTACGTCGCCGTGACCTCCACACGGCCCGGGAAGCCCTCCTCGCCGTGCGGGCTGACCCGGCTCAGCCGCACACCGTGCGCCCCGTCCCCGACGGGCTCCGCGTCCCACACGCGCTTGTCGAAACCGCGCTCACCGCCGTGCAGCGAGTTCGGCCCGTTGTTGAGCGCCAGCGCGTACGTGCGCCCGTCCAGCGGGAAACGGCCGCCCGCGATCCGGTTGGCGTACCGCCCGACCAGCGCACCGAAGCAGGGCTCCGGATGGGCCGTGTAGCCGTCCAGGTCCGCGAACCCCAGCACCACGTCGGCGGTGTTCCCGTCCCGGTCCGGGACCTCGGCCGACTGCACGATCCCGCCGTACGACAGGACCCGTACCCGTACGCCGGCCCGCTCCAGGGTCCAGCGGTGGACCGGGGTGCCGTCGGAAAGTGTGCCGAAGAGTTCGTTCATGTGCGGAACTCTAGGACACGCCCAGGTCAGGACTGCTTCATGGTGACGGCGCGATAGGCGATCTCCGCCAGCCGGGCCTGCCCGTCCACACTCGGGTGGAACCAGTCCCAGCGGCTCAACTGACCGGTGCCGAACCGGAACTCGTGCACCGCGCCGCCGTCCGTGCGGCACTTCCGGTCCTTGGCGCAGACCTCCCGCAGGACCTCGTTGTAGTCCTCCACCCGTTCCTGCACCGTGTTCCGCCGCAGCGTCGCCGCCGCGTCCAGGGCGTCCGCGTCGCCCAGCATCGACGGGCAGATGCCCAGCTTCCACACCTGCTTGCCCAGCGGGTTGGTGCGCCCCTGCGACCACAGCCGCTTCAGGTCCGGGATGCTCGCCACGTACACCTGCGCCCGGGGCAGTTCCCGGCGCAGCGTGGCCATGGCCTCCTCGAACCGGGCCCGGAAGTCGGCCACCGGCGTCATCGCCGCGGTCGTGGCCCGGCAGGCGTCATTCGCCCCGATCATCACCGCGACGAGCTCCGGCTCGCGCGCCGCCGCCCGCCTCACCTGCCCGGGCAGATCCGCCATCCGGGCCCCGGTGACCGCGTAGTTCCAGCTGCGCTCGGCCGCGTCCGCCTCACCCAGCAGCCGTACGGCGAGACTGCCGACCTCGGCGCTGCTGCCGGTCGCCCACGAGACCTCGGGGCAGTCGGACAGCACCGTGCAGGCGTCGAAGCCGCGCGTGATGGAGTCGCCCACCGCCGCGACGGACCGCGGGCTCGTATCCCACGCCGGGGCGGACTCCGGCCGCTTCGACCCCGTACCGGACGGGCCGGGGGAGTCACCGCCGACGGCGTCGCATCCGGTCAGGCCCAGGACGGCGACGGTCAGGGCGGCGAGTACGGCACGCCCACGGCGACGGCCGCTCCGCGTGCCCTGGTCCGTCCGCCGACCCATACCGGTCCCACCCCTCGCCTCGTGCCTCCAACGACCTCAACCCATGACACCGCGCGGAGGTTCCCACGCGCGGTGGTGCAACGCCTCACACCCGTACAAGCGTCCTGCCGGGTGAATGGCGGAGGTTTGTCGGCAGCGGGACCGACGGTACGTCACACTCCTTGCCCCGTCGCACGGTAGCCTCGCCATGAACGTGGCCCGCCGGGCCACACCCGTTCCGCCCCGTTCCGAGATGTCCCGCTCAGCCCGGAGGTTCCGGTGACGACTCGTGGAGTCCTGTACGTGCACTCCGCGCCGCGCGCGCTCTGCCCGCACGTCGAGTGGGCCGTCGCCGGGGTGCTCGGCACGCGCGTCAGCCTGGACTGGATCCGGCAGCCCGCCGCGCCCGGCACCTGGCGCTCGGAGTTCTCCTGGCAGGGGCAGGCCGGCACCGCCTCCAAGCTCGCCTCCGCCCTGCGCGGCTGGCAGCTGCTGCGCTTCGAGGTCACCGGCGAACCGTCCGCGAACGCCGAGGGCGAGCGCTACAGCTGCACTCCCGACCTCGGCATCTTCCACGCCGTCACCGGTGTCCACGGCGACATCCTCATCCCCGAGGACCGGCTGCGCGCCGCCCTGGTCCGCTCCCAGCGCGGCGAGAGCGACCTGGAGTCCGACATCGCCAAGCTCCTCGGCAAGCCCTGGGACGATGAACTGGAGCCGTTCCGCTACGCGGGCGAGGGCGCGCCGGTCCGCTGGCTGCACCAGGTGGTCTGAGACGCGTCCGGGACGCACCCGCCACGCGTGAAGGGCCCCCACCGGCCGGTGGGGGCCCTTCACACACGTACGAACGTCGCTCAGACCGTCCGGAACGCCAGCACCACGTTGTGCCCGCCGAAGCCGAACGAGTCGTTCAGCGCGGCGATACGGCCCTCGACGGGCAGCTTGCGGGCCTCGCCGCGGACGATGTCCGCGTTGGCCTCGGCCTCCGGGTCGAGGTTCTCGACGTTGATGGTCGGCGGCGCCACCCGGTGGTACAGGGCGAGCACCGTCGCGACGGACTCCACGCCGCCCGCACCACCGAGGAGGTGACCGGTCATCGACTTGGTGGCGGAGACCGCCATGTGGTCGGCGTCGTCACCGAAGACCTTGCGCAGCGCCTTCAGCTCGGCGATGTCACCGGCCGGCGTCGAGGTGGCGTGCGCGTTGACGTGCACGATCTCGGCGGGGTCGAGGCCGGTGCGCTCCAGCAGGTGCTGCAGCGCGGCCGAGATGCCGCGGCCCTCCGGCTCCGGCTGCACGATGTCGTGGCTGTCGGCGGAGACGCCCTGACCGACCGCCTCCGCGTAGACACGGGCACCGCGCGCCGCGGCGTGCTCGGCGGACTCCAGGACGACGACGCCGGCGCCCTCACCGAGGACGAAGCCGTCGCGACCCGTGTCGAAGGGCCGCGAGGCGCCCTGCGGGTCGTCGTTGTTCTTGGACATCGCCATCATGTTGCCGAACGCGGCGATGGGCAGCGGGTGGATCGCCGCCTCAGTACCACCCGCGACGACGACGTCGGCGCGGCCGGTGCGGATCATCTCGATGGCGTAGCCGATGGCCTCGGCACCCGACGCGCAGGCGGAGACGGGCGTGTGCACGCCCGCCCGGGCGCCCACGGCCAGCCCGACGTTGGCCGACGGGCCGTTCGGCATCAGCATGGGAACGGTGTGCGGGGAGACGCGGCGGACGCCCTTCTCCTTGAGCACGTCGTACTGGTCCAGCAGGGTGGTCACGCCGCCGATGCCGGAGGCGATGACAGCGCCGAGCCGGTCGGGGTCGATGCTGCCGTCCTCACCCGCCTTGCCGGTGAAGCCGGCGTCCTGCCAGGCCTCCTGGGCCGCGATCAGCGCGAACTGCGCCGAACGGTCCAGTCGGCGGGCCTGGGGCCGCGGGATGACCTCGGAGGGGTCCACGGCGACCGGGGCGGCGATGCGGACCGCCTGGTCGGCGGCCCACTCCTGCTCCAGGGGCCGGACGCCGGACTTGCCGGCCACCAGACCCTCCCAGGTAGAGGCTGCGTCGCCACCCAGCGGTGTGGTTGCGCCGATACCGGTGACGACCACGGTGCGATTGGTCGAGCTCACGGGAATTCTTTCTCCAACGGGATACGGATTCGTACGGCGCCACCGCCGGGTGGCGGGGCAGTCAGCCCAGAGGCGGTGATCGGTCGATCAGCTCTGGTGCTTGAGGATGTAGTCGGTCGCGTCACCGACGGTCTTGAGGTTCTTGACGTCCTCGTCCGGGATCTTGACGTCGAAACGCTCTTCGGCGGCGACGACGACCTCGACCATGGACAGCGAGTCGACGTCCAGGTCGTCGGTGAAGGACTTGTCCAGCTGGACGTCCTCAACCGGGATGCCGGCGATCTCGTTCACGATCTCGGCGAGACCGTCGACGATCTCCTTCTGAGTGGCGGCCATGGCGGCGCTCCTTCGTAGATGTTCCAGAGGTGTGGCAGCCCGCCGCGTCAGCGGCAGGTGTTGCTGGGCTCCGTCCCGGACCGCGTGATCCGGCACGGAGTGCCTAGGGGAGGGTAACGACCGTCGCGGCGTAGACGAGACCCGCCCCGAAGCCGATGACGAGCGCGGTGTCGCCGCTCTTCGCCTCGCCGGTCGCCAGGAGCCGCTCCATCGCGAGCGGAATCGAGGCGGCCGAGGTGTTGCCGGTGGTGCGGATGTCACGGGCGACCATGACGTGCTCCGGCAGCTTCAGCGTCTTCACCATCGAGTCGATGATCCGCACGTTGGCCTGGTGCGGGATGAAGACGTCCAGCTCGTCCGGGGTGATCCCGGCCGCGTCCAGCGCCTGCTGGGCGACCTTCGCCATCTCGAACACGGCCCAGCGGAACACCGCCTGGCCCTCCTGCGTGATCGCAGGAAACTTCACGTTGCCCTCGCGGTCGAGGGGCAGCTCGGAGACGTCACCGATCCTGAAGCGGTCCCACGGGACCGTCTGCTTGATCGTCTCGGACTTGTCGCCCTCCGAGCCCCACACGGTCGGGCCGATCGCCGGCTCCTGCGAGGGACCGACCACGACCGCGCCGGCGCCGTCACCGAACAGGAAGGCCGTGGCCCGGTCCTCCAGGTCGGTCAGGTCGGAGAGCCGCTCCACGCCGATGACGAGGACGTACTCCGCCGAGCCCTCGACGATCATGCCCTTGGCGAGGGTGAGGCCGTAGCCGAAGCCCGCGCAGCCCGCGGAGATGTCGAAGGCCGCGGCCTTGTTCGTGCCCAGCTTGTCCGCGATCTCGGTGGCGACGGCCGGGGTCTGGCTGAAGTGCGACACCGTCGACACGACCACGGCGCCGATCTGCTCGGCGTCGATCCCGGCGTCGGCGATCGCCTTGCCGGAGGCCTCGATCGACATCGCCGCGACGGTCTCCTCGGGCGAAGCCCAGTGCCGCGTCTCGATACCGGAGCGCGAGCGGATCCACTCGTCGGACGAGTCGATCTTCTCGAGGATCACCTCGTTCGGCACGACCCGGGTCGGGCGGTAACCGCCCACGCCCAGGATGCGCGCGTACGGGGCGCCCTTGCTGGGCTTGATCTTCGACATGCTGTCGCGCTCCTTGTCAGGCCTGCTCGGCGTGCTCGGCGATGATCTCGCGGGCCGCGTCGAGGTCGGCGGGGGTCTTCAGGGCCAGCGTCCTGACTCCGGGCAGCGCGCGCTTGGCCAGGCCGGTCAGCGTGCCGCCGGGGCACACCTCGATCAGGGCGGTCACGCCGAGCTCCTTGAAGGTCTCCATGCACAGGTCCCAGCGGACCGGGTTGGCGACCTGGCCGACCAGCCGCTGGAGCACCTCGGCGCCGCCGGTCACGGCCTTCCCGTCCTTGTTGGAGACGTACGTCACCTTCGGGTCGGCCGGCGTGAGCGCCTTCGCGGCCTCGGCGAGCTTGTCCACGGCGGGCGCCATGTGGTGCGTGTGGAACGCGCCGGCCACCTTCAGCGGGACGACCTTGCGCACGCCCTCCGGCTTGTCCTCGCTCAGCGCGGCCAGCTGCTCCATGGTCCCGGCCGCCACGATCTGACCGGCGCCGTTCATGTTCGCCGGGGTCAGGCCGAGCTTCTCCAGGTGGGCCACGCTCACCTCGGGGTCGCCGCCGAGCAGCGCCGACATGCCGGTCTCGGTGACCGTCGCGGCCTCGGCCATGGCCAGGCCCCGACGGCGGACGAGGGACAGCGCGGCGGTGTCGCCGAGGACCCCCGCGAAGGCGGCGGCGGTGATCTCGCCGACGCTGTGGCCGGCGACCACGTCCGGCGCGATGTCGGCCATGTCACCGAGTGCCGAGGCCGAGAGGATCCCGGCGGCGACGAGCAGCGGCTGGGCGACGGACGTGTCACGGATCTCGTCCGCGTCGGCCTTGGTGCCGTAGCGGGCGAGATCGAGTCCAATGGCGTCGGACCACGCGGCGACGCGGTCAGCGGCGCCGGGAAGGGCGAGCCAGTCAGTCAGGAAGCCGGGCGTCTGGGCGCCCTGGCCGGGAGCGACGAGTACGAGCACTCTCACACTCTCTCTTGAGGACGGCCACGACCGCCCGTGGGGACAGGGACGAAGAACACGAGGGGGTTTTGTGGACCCCCGACAAAAGTCTAGAGTTGCGGATCTCCATCGGCCAGACGCCCCAGGATGAGCGCGATCCGCAGTGTGAACGCAGACCGTACATCAGAGGGTGACCATCCGGTGACGTCAGTCACACGTCGGAGCCGGTAGCGCACGGTGTTCGGGTGAACGAAGAGCATCCGGGCGGCGCCTTCCAGGCTGCTCGCCTGTTCGAGATAGACGCTGAGGGTCTCCAGCAGGGCGGCCCCGGCTTCCTCCAACGGTCTGTAGATCTCCTCCACCAACTGCTCGCGGGCCGAGGGGTCGGAGGCGATCGCGCGCTCCGGCAGCAGATCGTCCGCCAGCACCGGGCGCGGGGCGTCCGGCCAGGCCGTACAGGCCTTGAGGCCGGCGGCGGCGGCCTGCGCGGACCGGGTCGCGGCCAGCAGGTCCGGCACCACGGGTCCGGCCACGACCGCGCCCTGCGCGAACGGCCCGATCAGCGACTTCGCGACCGCGAGCGGGTTGTCGCTGCCGCCCGCGATCACCACCAGCCGGTCGCCGAGGACCCCGGTCAGCACCTGGAGCTTGGCGTGCCGGGCCGCGCGCCGGATGGCCTCCACGGTCAGCTCCGAGTCCCCGTCGGGGGCGGTGCCCAGCACCACGCACACGTGCTCGGGCGAGTTCCAGCCGAGCGCGGCGGCCCGGGACACGGCCCCCTCGTCGGCCTCGCCGCTGAGCACCGCGTTCACGACCAGGGACTCCAGCCGCGCGTCCCAGGCACCGCGTGCCTCGGCGGCCTGCGCGTACACCTGGGCGGTGGCGAAGGCGATCTCCCGGGCGTACACGAGCAGCGCCTCGCGCAGCACGGACTCGTCGCCGGGAGCGGCGACCTCGTCGATCGCGGACTCCATGACCTCGATCGTGGTCCGCACCATCTCGACGGTCTGCCGCAGCGTGATCGCCCGGGTCAGCTCGCGCGGCGCGGTGCCGAAGACGTCGGTGGAGATCGCCTGCGGGGTTTCCGGGTGCCGGAACCACTCGGTGAAGGCGGCGATGCCCGCCTGCGCGACCAGCCCGATCCAGGAGCGGTTCTCCGGTGGCATGGCCCGGTACCACGGCAGCGTCTCGTCCATCCGCGCGATGGCCTGCGCGGCGAGTGATCCGGAGGACTGCTCCAGCCGCTTCAGGGTCGCGACATGCGGGTGGACGGCGCGCGCCGGGGGCTGGGGCTTGCTGGTTTCGGGTTCGGGCACGGGGACAAGACTGCCTTATCGGAACGGGAGCACGTGCCGCCGGGTCTACGGTGGACGACGTGATCGACGTACGGCGCGCCGACGAGCGCTACCCCGGAGGCGACGCGACGGCGGGCATCGCCTCCCGCCACGCCTTCTCCTTCGGCCCCCACTACGACCCCGACAACCTCCGCTTCGGGGCCCTGCTCGCCTGCAACGAGGAACACCTGGCCCCCGGCGCCGGCTTCGACGAGCACCCGCACAGCCACACCGAGATCGTCACATGGGTGGTGGAGGGCGAACTGACCCACCGCGACACCGCGGGCCACGAGACGGTCGTCCGCGCCGGCGACGTCCAACGCCTCAGCTCGGCGGCCGGCGTCCGCCACCTCGAACGCAACGACGGGTCCGTCCCGCTGACCTTCGTCCAGATGTGGCTGTCCCCCCTGCAGCCCGGCGGCGACCCCTCCTACGAGATCGTCCGCGGCATCGCCGACTCCACCCCGTACGCCGTTCCCGAGGCCGGCGCGATGCTCCACGTACGCCGCCTGACCGCGGGGGAGCGGACGGCCGTGCCGGACGGGGCGTACGTGTACGTCCATGTCGTGCGCGGCGAGGTGGACCTGGCCGGCGAGCACCTGCGCCCGGGCGACGCGGCCCGGATCACGGACGCACGGGGGATCGACGCGGTGGCGGCGTCGTCGGACACGGAGCTGCTGGTGTGGGAGATGGCGGCCCGCTGACGCGGCAGGCCTCGCCGAAGCCGGCTCAGCTCGGCTTCGGCGAGGCCGGGAAGCGGTCGGGTCGACCGTAGGGGTCTCAGGGACCGTGGTTGAGACGTCAGGTCAGGGGGTCCATGAACGGACCGGCAGCCCTCTCGAAAGCTCCGAGGGTGATCGCCGGAACGAAGACGGAATCGTTCTCCATTCCCTCAGGGAGATGTGCACGCATTTCCTCCTGGCACAGAAAAGTGCCGTTGGGGATGAGAATCCCCGCGCCGAGCTGGTCGGTCAGCTCGATGACGATTTTCCATACGTCACCGGCCTGGGGGTTTTCCACACTGATTACGCGTTCGTAGACGCCCACCTCGGCCTCGCTGCCGTCTGCGGCACGGATCCAGTATTCCGTTGCGCCGTCGCTCACCTTCTCCGGCCCGGCACGGACGGGCGAGAGGACCGCCCGGACCACGTCCATGTCGGGTTCGGCCAACTCACCGTCTGAGAACCTGTAGAGGCTCAGGTTGTAGCTCATTACGCCTGTCCCTGCCTGAACACGAACTTGATGCCCTTGACGTTGTTGTCGAGCGCCCATAGTTCCAGGGCGGCTCGGGTTTTTTCATCGGACATGTACCACACCACGGGTGTGCCGTTCGCGGCCTTCACCTGCTTCACCATGGTAGTGGTCTCCGATGTGGGGAACTTGAGTCGCCCTTCACCGTTGATCCAGCTGTCCTTGTAATGGATGTTCTTGGCGTCGATAAGGGTTCCGTTCTGGTACCCGTCGAACTTCACGTAACCGCTCGGCGTCTCCGCGCGCACCTTGTACGAGATACCGGAGGGGACACCGTTCGTCACCAACTGCTCGTAGGCACGGTCAGCCTGTGACATGTTCTCCGTCTCGGGCATCCACTTGCCAGGTCCGCCAGACTCCAGCCACGTGCAGTAGCCTCCGCCGGAACGCGCGGTCAGCGTGGTGCGACTGACCTTGCACGTGTCCCCCATCTCCCGGAGTGCCCTGGCTCCGATGCCGGCGATGGCTTCGTCCGTCAGACCGATGGTGCGCAGACCCGTCCACGCGTCGGTAAAGCCGATGCCGGTCCTGACGGAAGCGTCCAGGGCGGTGACCGCGTCCGCGATGGGTCTGAGGATCTTGCCGGCGAACAGGGCCGCGACGTCCACGGCCGCCCAGGCGCAGCCGCCCCAGCTGCCGTCCGCGCCGCCCGGGGCGATCTTCTGGGCGCACTTGATCCAGCTGCCGAAGAGGATGTCGATCGGATCGACGCCCTCCTGGTACTCGGCGATCGTGATGGTGTGTGTGACCTCGGTGGACAGTTCCTTGGTCGGGTACTCGCCGAGGTAGACCGTCGAGCCGGAGGGGCACGTGAACTGGGACAGGTCCAGGTCCTGTGCGGTGCACAGGTACAGGTCGAGGACTGCTTTGAACCCGATCTTCGTTGTGATCGTGCAGTCGCCGTTGTAGAAGAGCTTGTCGATCCAGCCCTCGCAGCCGTCCGACTTCTTCACGACCTGCGGATCGCCGACCTTCTCGATGTGGTCGACGACGTAGAACATGCCGCCGATGGAGGCACCGGTCTGATCGACGACGGTTCCCTTGTCTATCTGCTCTGCGTTCGCCTCCTTCTCGGCCTGGTCGGCCGCCTGCTGGGCCGATTCGGCGTACTCCTGGGCGTCCTTGGCGGCCTCTTCCGCCGCGGCGGCTTCGGTGGCCGCGTGGTCGGCGGCGTCGCGGGCGTCCTTGGCCGCCTGCTCCGCCTCGGTCGCCGCAGTGCGGGCGGCCTCGGCGTCCAGGGCCGCTGTGTCGGCGGAGTCGCGGGCGTCCGCGGCATGGCCTTCGGCGCGGCCGGCCGCGCTGTCGGCTGCTGCCGCGTCCGTGGTGGCCTGCTCGTCGTAGGCGATGGTGCGGATGAGTGACTGGGCCGCCTGTGCCGCGTACGAGGCGGCTTCCGCGGAGTAGCCCAGGGCTTCCTTGGCGGAGCTGCGCGCGTCGGACGCGTAGCCGAGGGCCTCGGCGGCCAGTGTGTAGGCGGCCTTCGCGTCGCCGCTCGCCGCGTTCGCGACGCTCTGTGCCTGCGCTGCCGACGCCTCCGCGTTCTGCGCGTGTGCGTCGGCGACGGCCCGCTGTTGCTCGGCGATCGTCTTCGACGACTGTCCGGTCAGTACGGCGAGTCCGGCGGCCGAGTCGGTGGTGATGTACGGCGATCCGAGCTGGATGGCGTCGTTGGCGGGTGCCGCGACCTGTGCGGCCGCGTTGCCGGCGTCCACCGCCGCCTGCGCCGTGGTGTAGGCGTGCCCGGTGGCCTCGTTGGCGCCGGTGAGTGCGGTGGCCGCTTCGCCCTTGGCAGCGTCCGCCTGTTTCTTGGCGTCGGCGGCGTGCTGCTCGGCCTCGTCGGCGTGCTTGACTGCCGCACGGGCTGCCGTGGCCGCGGTCTTGGAAGCCTCGATGGCATCCGCTGCCGCGCTGGTCGCGGTCTTCACGGCGGCGTCCGCGGCCAGCTTGGCGGCCTGCGCGTCATCGGCGTTGGCCCGGGCCCGCTCGGCTGCGGCCTCCGACCGGGTGGCCGCAGCGTCGGCGTCGGCCGCGGCCTGGGTCGCCTTGTCCGCCTCGGAGCGTGCGGCGGTCGCCGCCGTCTCCGCCTCGTCGGCGGCGGCATCGGCGTCGTCGGCTGCCTTCCGGGCCTCTTGTGCGTTGGCGTCGGCCTCGGCGGCCTGAGCGTACGCCTCCTTGGCATCGGCCTTGGCACGGGCGGCGTTGGCCTTCTGCTCGGCGTCCCAGGCGTCGTCGCGGAGTGCCTTCGCCTTGTCGCGGGCCTCCTCCGCGCCCTTGTGTTTCTCGGTGGCGGTGGTGTCCGCGGCCTCCGCGCGGTCCTTGGCGTCCTTGGCCTCGGTCGCGCGCTGCTGGGCGTTGGTTCTGTGCTGCGCGGCGTCGGCCTGCTTCTGAGCGGCGGTCTCCTTCTCCGCCTTGGCGGTGGCCTCCTCCTTTTCGGCGGCGAGCCGCTCGGCGTGTGCGGTGGCCGCGGCGGCCTTGGCGTCGGCCTCGGCGTTCTTCGTTTCGGTGAGCTTGGTCTTGGCGGTGTCGCGGGCGGCCTTGGCATTGCTCGCCTGGACGGCGGCTGCCTCGGCCGATGCCTTCGCCTGCTCCTTCGCCGCCCGGGCGGCCGCGGTACGGAACGCGGTCCGGGTCCCGGCGGCCTGTGCCACGGCGCGGGCGGCGATGGTCGCACTGTCCCCGGCGGACGCCTTGGTGGCCGCCAACGCCGTTTCGCCGGCCTTGAGCATCGCGTTCAGCGCGGCGGAGGACGCTTTGGTGACCTGGTCCTTCTGCTGACCGATGAGCAGACCCCGGCCCCGAGGAGCGCCTATGCCGTCGGCCACGGCATAGGCGGTGTTCAGGAACTCGTCGGAGTCTGCTGCCGCCATGCCCGCGATCTGGGCCTGCCGCCTGATCACCCCGAGCTGCGTCTCGGCTTCCCTCCGCGCAGCCGCGATGCCCTTGGTCGCTTTGGCGAACTGAGCCTGCGTGGGGTAGTCGAGATCGTCCGTGCCATTGTGCCCCGACGGCACGATGTCGAACTTCTGCGGGTCCGTGCCGTTGCACCTCCACAGCCACGCGTCCTGGCTGTTGGCGTAGGTGTGCAGGTCCAGGCACTTGCCGCTGCCCGTGTTCCGCAGCTGGGTGGTGCGGTTGGGAGTGAACTCCCAGCCCTGGGCGCCGTTCTGCTTGCACGTCCACTGCTGGATACGGGTGCCGTCGGCCGTCCCGTCGCGGTTCACGTCCAGACACTTGCCGGAGTTGACGTTCACCAGCGAGTTGCCGTCGATCTGCCACTTCTGGTTTGCGCCGCCGTTGCAGGTGTACATCTGGACCACCGCGCCGTCGGCCTGCGAGTTGCCCGCGACCTCCAGGCACTTGTCGGAGGCGGCATGGATGTGGACGACCATCGGGCTGTCCCCGATCCAGCCGGCCCCGCCGGGCGACCAGTAGTCCTGCCAGCGCACGAGGTGATCGGCGACCCAGGACTGGCCGAGCATCTCCCCGAGCGCCTTCGCTCCCGTAGCGAGAGCTGCGGTCGCGTCACGGTTCGCGTCAATGATCTGGTTGCGCTGGGCGGCCTGCGCGGCGATCTCCTGCTGCCACTCCGCAGACGCGGCGGCGACTTCCTTGCCCAGGACCCGGCTGGGGTCGATCGGATTGCGCCACGAACAGACCGCGAACCGTGTCTTCAGGTCCTCGACCGCGAGACGGAACGGCAGACTCCCCGGCTCGGGAGCGGTGCGCGGGAACCCACCCGAGGACAGGAAGAGCCGCGCGTCGTCGGCGCTCATCTCGTAGAGGCCGTCGGCCAGTTCATCGAACGCCTGTTCCTCGGCGTACGCCTGCTGCCACTCGTCACTCGGCAAGGACGGATCGGCCTCGCCGTAGAGCGGGGTGCCCAGTTCCGTGACCGCCTGCACCGTCGCCGCGTCGGCCACGGGGCTGGAGTCCTCGTAGAAGAGGCTCTCGTCCTTCCAGTACTGCTCTCCGAGCCACTTCGAGTAGCCGACCTGGTCGAAGAAGTCGTCACCGGTGCCGCTGGGCACCCCGGGTGGCCACTCGAAGTCAGCGACGGACTTGAACCCTCCGGGGTACGGCAGTCCGTCGAGCGGAGCCTTCCAGGCATCCAGACGCGCGCCCAGCGCCTCGAGGTTCTGGTCGACGATGCCCCGGTCCTGCTGAAACGCGGTGGCCAGAGGGGTGTCGGTCCAATATTCACGGTTGGCCGTGACACGCAGCGCTTCCGGGGTCTCGGTCAGGCCGGTCTGCGCGAGGTCGCCCATCGTGGGCCCACCGAGCCGCAGTGCGTCGGCCATCAGGCACTGGTCCTGCCGCAGCTGCTCGGCGGCTTCGGCATCGAAGCCGTCATAACTGTCTGCGACCGTGCCGACGCCGGGTACCTGGTCGTCGGCCGGGGGTTCGGGCCCGAGCAGTCCTGCGAGCACCGCGCCGATGACCGCAAGAGGCACGAGCGGTACGGAAGCGACACGCAGTCGCGAGGCGCGGGATCCCTGCCGCAAACCGCCGCGGGGGCGTTGTTCGACTCTGCCGGGCGGGCCGTCAGATGATTTCTGGGGACGTCTGAGACGCACTGGAGCATCCTTCGTCGAAAACGGAGACAGACGAAGACACCCGGGACGAAGAGAGGGACGACCAGCCGTCAACCATCAGCGCCCCACGCTTTGACGACCGAGCTCGCGGCACGACGAAGCCACCCCCACCCCCACGCCTGGGCGGTCCCCGGCCGCCCTGTGACCGCATCGGCGGAAGACCTCACTCCGCCCGACGTGGCGTGACACTTTAGGCACGCACCAAGATCACGTCACAAGGTCCCGATCAGTACCTGACCGAAAGATGACCAAGGAGGATCAGTGAAGGAGGTGTGTTAATCCTGTGGGTACCTGCGGCGGGACTGTGGCGACTCTCTGGACTCGATCGCTGGAGGTTGACCGGAACATGCGCCCTCATCCCTCCCATCCTGTTCCGCTCCGCCGGCGCCGCACTCCGCGCGATGTGTCGAGGAGGCCTCACTGTGCAAAAGCGTGAGCATCCTGGGGCCAACTGTCTCCATGCCGCTCAACTGAGCGCCTGGATGACGTTTGCGTGTCCTCTGCTCAGAGTTTGGGGGAATGGGGGGGCCGAGCGGGGCGCGCCTGCTACCGCAGGCCGTCGACGAACGCCTGCCAGGCGTGGGTGCCGACCGTGACGACCGGGCCGGACGGGTTCTTGCTGTCGCGCACCGGGACGGCACCGGCGGGGCAGCCGTCGGCGACCTCGACGCAGTCACCGCCGGTGTTTCCGCTGTAGCTGGACTTACGCCACTGGGTATTCCTCAGGCTCGGAACCGTGTCCATAGCGTTCCTCCATCACGCGGATGATCAGTTCCGCCGAATCCTCCACGGAGAGGGCGGCGGCCTGCAAGCGAGCGTAACGGAGTGCTGCCTCCCTGATGGTCTCGGGATTGGCCGTCATATGGCCGGAGATGAGGTCTTCCGTGTAGACGATGTCCGGGGCATCGTCGAAGCGGAGGAAGTTGAACGAACCAGCGAGGCTCGCGTGGGCTCCCACCTCGTTCGGCAGCACCTGCACGTGCATCCAGCGGTGGCCGGCGAACTCCAACAGCCGGGCCAGTTGTCGCCGCATGACCTCGGGGCCGCCGATCGGTCGGTGCAGTACCGCCTCGTCCAGCACCACCCAGGCCAGCGGCGGCTGTTCGCGCTCCAGGACGCGCTGGCGCTCCATCCGGGCAGCCACCAGGCCTTCCAGGTCGTCCGGCATTCCGGTGGCGAGCACCGCCCGCGCATACTCCTCCGTCTGCAGCAGCCCGTACACCAACTGCGCCTGATACGTGGAGATGTACGCCGCCTTCGCCTCCATCTCCGCGTACGGCTGGAACCACGTGGGGAGTTGGCTGCGCAGGACCAGGCCGATCAGGCGGGAGAAGAGGCCGTCCGTGCCGAGCGCGGCATCCACGCGCTCGGAGAAGTCGCGGGTCGGGACCTTCTTCGTGGTCTCGATCTGGCCGACGAGGGAGCCGGTGCAGAAGATGATGTCGCCGAGCTGGCCCTGCTTCAGACCGTGGGCCTCGCGCTGGCGGCGCAGTTCCCAGCCGTAGTAGTCGAGCGGGGACGCGGTCGGGTCGAGGGACTGGATGTTGGCCACGGCGGCACCTCACTCCGGACTACGGTCGGCAACGTCTCGCGACGTTCGTTTCTGTGCGTAGTCGAGCGTATGCAGGGCGTCGCAGCATTGTGGTGTGAATCACGCAACTGGTCCGCAGGTGACGGACATCGAGAGTCAGTACCACGCCGAGTTCGCCATGGGCGCGCACTCGGCCCGGCATCTGCGCCGCGTCCTGCGGCTGTACCTCGTCCGCTCGGGCCTGTCCGACGTGACCGACGCCGCCGAGCTGGCGCTCACGGAGCTGGTCGCCAACGTCGTACGGCACGTGCCGGGGCGGCGGTGCCGTGTCTGCTTCCTCATTCAGCCCGGCGGAGTGCGGGTGGAGGTCACCGACGGCTGTCCGGAGCTGCCGGCCCGGGCAGCCGCCGACGCGCTGAGCGACGGCGGGCGCGGGCTGGTGATCGTCGCGGCAGTGACCGACCGCTGGGGCGTCGTCCCGCACGCCGGTGGACAGGGCAAGACCGTGTGGTTCGAGTGCCTCAGCCGCGCGGCTCCGCGAGCACCGCGTCCGTGAAGGGCGGCCACGCCTCGGTCGCCCACGGTCCGAAGGCCCGGTCGGTCAGGGCCACGCAGGCCACACCCGCGTCGGGGTCGATCCACAGGAACGTGCCCGACTGGCCGAAGTGGCCGAAGGTGCGGGGCGAGGACGCGGCGCCCGTCCAGTGCGGGGCCTTTGCGTCCCGGATCTCGAAGCCGAGGCCCCAGTCGTTCGGGTTCTGATGGCCGTAGCCCGGCAGGACGCCCTTCGTGCCCGGGTACTGGACCGTCATCGCCTCGGCGACCGTGCGCGGGTCCAGCAGCCGCGGTGCCTGCACCTCGGCGGCGAAGCGGAGCAGGTCCTCGACCGTGGAGACGCCGTCCTTCGCCGGGGAGCCCTCGAGGGTGGTGGCCGTCATCCCCAGCGGCTCCAGGACCGCCTGCCGCGCGTACTCGGCGAACGGGATGTCCGCCGCCTTCGCGATGTGATCGCCGAGCTGCTCGAAACCGGCGTTGGAGTACAGCCGGCGCTCCCCGGGCGGGGCGGTCACCCGGTGCTCGTCGAAGGCCAGCCCCGAGGTGTGCGCGAGCAGGTGGCGGACCGTCGAGCCGGGCGGCCCGGCGGGTTCGTCCAGCTCGATCGCGCCCTCCTCGTACGCGACGAGCGCTGCGTACGCCGCGAGCGGCTTGGTGACCGAGGCGAGGGGGAAGCGGTGTCCGACCGGGCCGTGGGTGCCCAGGATCGTGCCGTCGGCGCGTACGACGCCCGCCGCGGCGGTGGGAACCGGCCAGTTCTCGATCAACGCGAGGCTCTTCAACGACATGCCGTCGAGCCTAAGCGCTCACAACGTCAGCTCCAGCAACGGGTCCGGCTTGGGCCGGAAGCCCAGCGAGGCGTACAGCGGCTCGGCCTGCGTGGACGCGGTGAGGCGGACCCGCCGGGCGCCGTGCTCGCGGAACCACTCCAGCAGGGCATCCATGCAGGCGCGCGCGTACCCGCGGCGGCGCGCGTCCGGGTCGGTGGCGACACTGAACACGTAGCCGTCGACGCCGAGCGGATTGTGCGCACCGCCGATGCGGTAGTCCAGCGTGCCGACCACCAGCGCCGCAAGCGCCCCCGGACGCTCCGGATGGTCCACGACGAACGCGGCGAAGGTGCCGTCCGGCTCGGCCAGCCGGCCGCGGAGCACGGGCAGGGACTCGGCGTGCCACTCGGTGGACGAGTCGGAGCGGGCCAGCGAATCGATCATCACCTGACGCAGACGCAGCACTTCCTCCGCGTCCTCGGGCAGCGCACGGCGTACGTGGGTCATGCCGGGCATGCTAATCGGCCGGGGTGCCTGCCCTCCCGCCGTTTTCCCGCCGCGCACGCTTGCCTGGAGTGCACTCCAAGGTCATAGCGTGGGGGGCATGACGGTGATGCAGACCACGGCCGGGACCCTTCGGCCGAACGCCACCAGAACAGACATCTGCTCCGCCCCGCCCCCGCGCCACCCGCGCCCCGACGGGCAGGACCGCTACACCATCAGCGAGGTCGTCGCCCTCACCGGACTGACGGCCCACACGCTGCGCTGGTACGAGCGCATCGGCCTGATGTCCCACATCGACCGCTCGCACACCGGGCAGCGCCGCTACAGCAACCGCGACCTGGACTGGCTCGACTTCGTCGGCAGGCTGCGCATGACCGGCATGCCCGTCGCCGACATGGTCCGGTACGCGGAGCTGGTGCGCGAGGGCGAGAGCACTTATCCCGACCGGCGGGAACTCCTGGAGTCCACGCGCCGCGACGTGCTGACGCGGATCGCCGAGCTCCAGGACACCCTCGCCGTGCTCGACCGGAAGATCAGCTTCTACGGGGACGCCGGACGCGCCCGTGAAGGGGAGAGGACCCGATGACGGACAGGACGACCGACGGCAGGCTCCCGGCGACGCGGCTCGGCGACGGCGGCCCGGAGGTGGGTGTCCAGGGCCTCGGCTGCATGGGCATGAGCTTCGGATACGGCCCGTCCGACGCCGACGCGTCGCGGGCGACCCTGGAACGGGCGCTGGAGCTGGGCGTCACGCTCTACGACACGGCCGACGCGTACGGCGCCGGTGAGAACGAGCGGTTCCTCGCGCCCTTCTTCAAGGCCCACCGCGACGAGGTCGTCATCGCGACCAAGTTCGCCCTGTCCATCCCGCCGGACGACCCGACGAAGCGGATCATCCGCAACGACCCGCCCTACATCCGCCAGGCGGTCGAGGCGAGCCTGCGCCGCCTGGACGTCGACGTGATCGACCTCTACTACATGCACCGGCGCGACGTGAACGTGCCGATCGAGGAGACCGTCGCCGTCATGGCCGGCCTCGTCCGCGAGGGCAAGGTCAAGCACCTGGGGCTGAGCGAGGTGACGGGGGAGGAGCTGCGGGCCGCGCAGGCGGTGCATCCGATCGCCGCCGTGCAGTCGGAGTGGTCGCTGTTCAGCCGGGACATCGAGACGGGCGTGGTGCCGGCGGCGCGCGAGCTGGGCGTGGCCCTGGTGCCGTACTCGCCGCTCGGCAGGGGCTTCCTCACCGGCGCCTTCGTCAACGCCGACCAGGACCTCACGGCCGGTGACTTCCGCCGTCAGCAGCCCCGCTTCACCGGCGACAACGCGGCGGCCAACGCGGCCCTCCTCGCCCCGGTCCGCACGGTCGCCGAGGCCCACGGTGCCACACTCGGCCAGATCGCCCTGGCCTGGACCCAGCAGCGGGCGCAGGTGCACGGTCTGCCCGTCGTGCCCATCCCGGGTACGCGAAGGCCGGCGCGGGTGGAGGAGAACACGGCCGCGACGGGGATCGTCCTGACGGAGGACCAACTCGCCCTGCTGGAGCCGATCGCGGGAAAGGTGGCGGGCGACCGTTACGCGGACATGACGTTCACTTCCGCCGGACGGGAGTAGGGGGGCGCCCCGGGAACCGGCTCGGCGGACGCGTCACAGCTCCGCCAGCAGCTCCGCCTTCTTCGAGGAGAACTCCTCGTCCGTCACCAGCCCCTGCTGGTGCAGTTCCCCCAGGTGCCGGATCCGCTCGGCGATGTCCGCGGGATCCCGCCGCGGTGCCGGCACCGGCACGGGCACCGCGGAGCCGGCACCGCGGCCCCGCACCGCCGCCAGCACCGCCGCCGCGAACGGCAGTGACTCGTGCACGGGCCCGTACCCGAGCCCGAACACGACCGCCGCCGGATCCTGGTCGGCCTGCGGAGCGACGGGCGCCCCGACCCGGGGGAGCAGCCTCAGGTACCCCTCGAACGCCTCGGGGGACCGCCACTCGACGCCGCCGAGATCGGCGACCGGGAAACTCTGGTCGCCGGCCTTCCACTTCGCGGACGACGCCCCCGTCCAGAACCACCGGAAGGTCACCGACGTGCCGTCGAAGGACGCCTTCCCGTCGTACGCCTTGAACTGCAGCGGCGCCTCGGGTGCCGCCACCAGGAACCGCTCGGTCCTGCCGGACTCGCCGAGCAGCCCCCGCAGCTCGTCGGCGTAGTACTCGGCGAGCGTCTCCCGCTCGGCGGGCAGCACCAGCCGGTACGGGTCGCCGCCCTCCTTCAGCTGCCCGGCGGCCGCTTCCATCAGCGGATCGGCGCCCGGGCGCGGTTCGACGCGCAGCACGACGGTGCCCCGCTTCCCGGGCGTGAGCGTCACCCCGGCGATGGCTTCCAGGGGCACCCGGCGTTCCCCCAGGGCCTGGAAAAGCTTGGGTGTCCGAATCCCCCGTTCGTAGCGGATGAGCACGGAGTCGGACTCGAACTCCCAGGCGGCATGAAATCCGGCCAGTACGTCACCCATGCGGCTCATCGTATGCGGCACGAGCTCTTCCGTCCCCTCCCCGCGCAAACCGGAGTTTCTGCTCCTCTACGCGCGTCCGACCGTCGCCGTGCCGGGCAAACCCACCCGGCATGTGTCGTTCTCGTCGGCGCAGGCGACCGTGTGGTATGCGCCAACGCCGATCTCCGCGAAGTTCCGCAGGCTCTCGGTGCCCGGTACGAAGTAGCCGGCGTGTCCTTCGGCGCCCCGCGCCGACAGCACCCGTGCCCCGAAGGCCGCGGACACCGGGTCGGCGCCGTGCCCGAGCCCGCCCACCTCCAGGTTCGGTACGTCCTGGATCCAGTCGTCGGCGTCCCGCATCGCCCACACGCGGGCGGAGGTGTCCAGGCGGGAGGCGTTCTCCGCCCGCATGCCGGGGCTGCCGGCCACCGCTATGTCGGTCACCCGGCCGGGCAGCGTGTCGGCGGCGAGGCCGCACACCACCGAGCCGTAGCTGTGGCAGAACAGGGAGACGGGGGCCCGGCCGGGCAGCGCCCGCACCAGCGCGTTCAGCCGGACGGCGCCGCGTTCGGCGCGGGTCGCGGTGGCCGCCTCCATGCCGAGGCCGCTGGGAGAGGTGTAGTCGGCCCAGGCGATCACGGCCGTGCGGGTGCCCGGGCTCACCGCGCGTTCGGCCGCGTACAGCGACTTGGCCATGCCGACCGGTGCCGTGTACGCGCGTTCGGTGCGCTGGAAGGTGAGCAGCTCGGTGTCCACGCCGGGCACGACGACGGACACGCGCTCGGCGCGGTCCAGGTTCCCGAACACCTCGGCGACCCTGCCCGAGCCCGCCGGGTCGAAGGCGAGGATGCGGCGGTCGGGGTCGAGCAGGGACTCGTAGCGGTGCATGCGGCGGCCCGCCTCGCGCTGCCCGGACAGGGACAGACGCTTGTCGTGCATGCGCTGCCGTTCGACCGTGCGCGCCGTGCGGAGCGCGGCGCGGTTGGCGACGTAGCGCAGCTCGACGGGGGCGCCGTTCATGTTGCCGACGGCGAGGGGGTAGCGGCGGGCGAGGCTCGTGCGCTGCCGTTCGGTGAGCGAGGCGAAGAAGCGGGCCAGCCGGGCGGGGGCCGCCTGCGCGTCCGGCAGCCGGCGCCCGTCGATCCGGCCGTGCTCCCAGGCCGCGACCGACGCTTCGAGGGCCGTGGGACCCCGCTGGTTGCGCAGGGCGGTCCAGCCGGTGGTCGCCAGCATCACGAACACCACGGCCAGGGCGAGCAGGGCGCGCCAGGCGTTGAGCTGTGGGGAGGTGTCGAAGGAAGTCACTGGGAGGACACACTAGGAGAACGGGACGGTCTCGCGTGAACCAAGTGACACGGATCACGTTTTGGTCAGGCGTTGCGGGGTTCTTTCCGCCCGGCCGGTCCCGGCGTGTCGCTCCGCCAGTTCCCGGTGAGCGCGGGTTCCACCTGGTCGAGGTAGGCGGCGGTCAGGTCGCGCAGCGCCCCGAGAGTGGCGTCGTCCCGTGCCGACCAGATGCGTTCCGTCACCCGCATCACCGCGCCGAAGACGGCCACGACCACCCGGGGCCGCGGATCCGCGTTCACGTCGAGGCCCTCCCGGTCGGCGACGACGCGGGCGATCTCCTCCTCCAGCTCCGTCGCGCGCCGCAGGTGGGCGGCGAGCAGCGCGGGCGTCGACTCGATGACCCGGTAGAAGCGCATGTGCAGCTCGAGCGGGATCAGCTGCTCGATGGTCTCGCCTATGGTGCTCCAGCTCTCCACGAGGGCCTGGCGCAGCGCGTCCAGCGGTGCCTCGCCGGGCGGACGGCGGCGTACCGCCTCGACGAAGCGCAACTCCGCGAGCCGCGCCACGAAGAACGCCGCCTCCTCCTTGCTGGCGAAGTAGCGGAAGAAGGTGCGCTGCGAGACATCGGCCGCCTCGGCGATGTCGTCGACGGTCGTCTCCTCGTAGCCCCGCTCGGCGAAGAGTTCGAGGGCCGAACGCAGCAGCGTGTCCCGGGTGCGCTGTTTTTTGCGTTCGCGCAGCCCCGGCGGGGGAGCGGTGTCCGCCGACTTCAACAGATTGCTCCTCGCGTGTCGCCCCGTCGTCGTTCGTTTTCGCAGCTCAGGCTATAGGGAGATGTCGTGTCAGTGACTGACTCGTGAATTGGTTTGTCAACTGTCAGTGACTGTCATTAGCCTCGAACGCATGACTAGTCAGACCACCATCGACAAGACGGGGTCCGGCGACGGGGGCGTACCGTCCGGCCCGTCCGGCTCCGCGCCGGCCACCGGGCTGCGCGGCCATCCGTGGCTCACCCTGATCACCGTTGCCGTGGGAGTCATGATGGTGGCCCTCGACGGCACCATCGTGGCCATCGCCAACCCGGCGATCGCGGAGGACCTGAAGGCCAGCTTCGCCGACGTCCAGTGGATCACCAACGCCTACTTCCTCGCCCTCGCGGTCTCCCTGATCACCGCGGGCAAGCTCGGTGACCGCTTCGGGCACCGGCAGACCTTCCTCATCGGTGTGGTCGGCTTCGCCGCCGCCTCCGGGGCCATCGGCCTGTCCGACAGCATCCCGCTGGTCGTCAGCTTCCGTGTGCTCCAGGGTCTGTTCGGCGCGCTGCTGATGCCGGCCGCGCTCGGCCTGCTGCGGGCCACCTTCCCGGCCGAGAAGCTCAACATGGCCATCGGTATCTGGGGCATGGTCATCGGCGCCTCCACCGCGGGTGGCCCGATCCTCGGTGGTGTGCTCGTCGAGCACGTCAACTGGCAGTCCGTCTTCTTCATCAACGTGCCGGTGGGCGTCATCGCCGTCGTCCTCGGTGTCATGATCCTGCTGGACCACCGCGCCGAGAACGCCCCGCGCTCCTTCGACCTCCTGGGCATCGCGCTGCTGTCCACCGCCATGTTCTGCCTGGTCTGGGCGCTGATCAAGGCCCCCGAGTGGGGCTGGGGCGACGGCACGACGTGGCTGTTCCTCGTGGCGTCCGTCGTGGGCTTCGCCCTGTTCGCCTTCTGGGAGACGAAGGTGGCGGAGCCGCTGATCCCGCTGGGGCTGTTCCGTTCCGTCGCACTGTCCGCGGGTGTCGTCCTCATGGTCCTGATGGCGATCGCCTTCCTGGGCGGGCTGTTCTTCGTGACGTTCTACCTCCAGAACGTGCACGGCTTGAGCCCGATCGACGCCGGCCTGCACCTGCTGCCGCTCACCGGCATGATGATCGTCGGCTCGCCGCTCGCCGGCGCGGTGATCACCAAGGTCGGCCCGCGCATCCCGCTCGCGGGCGGCATGGCGTTCACCGCGCTCGCCATGTACGGCATGTCCACGCTGGAGAAGGACACCGGCAGCGGCATCATGTCGGTCTGGTTCGCCCTGCTGGGCCTCGGCCTCGCGCCCGTCATGGTCGGCGCCACCGAGGTCATCGTCGGCAACGCGCCGATGGAGCTGTCGGGTGTCGCCGGTGGCCTCCAGCAGTCGGCGATGCAGATCGGCGGAAGCCTCGGCACGGCCGTGCTGGGCGCCGTGATGGCCTCCAAGGTCGACAACGACCTGCCCGGCAACTGGGCCGACGCCGGCCTTCCGAAGCTGCCCCCGGAGCAGCTGGGCCAGGCCTCCGAGGCGGTCCAGGTCGGTGTCGCGCCGGTGGCCAAGGGCACGCCCGAGACGCTGGCCGCGAAGATCACGGACGTCGCGCACGACACCTTCATCTCCGGCATGAGTCTGGCGTCGCTGGTCGCCGCCGGCGTCGCGGCCGTGGCCGTGCTGGTCGCCTTCCTCACCAAGCGCGGTGAGAACGCGGAGGCCGGCGCCGGCATGGGGCACGTCTGACCGGGCCCCCGGCCCTGTTCGCCTATCAGGGTGACAGAGTCGGGGAACCCCTCCCTCCGGCGGACATCTCAGGTCACAGTGGGTCAAGTCCTCCGCAGGGCACGGGGGTGAGGCGCTGCGGCGCGCTGCTGGAGGGGGGCAGCGCGCAGGCAGTGCGTGTACGGCAGGCATAGGAGCCTGCGCGGGGGTACCCGAACTCCATGAGGAGTTCCGGGAGTTGATGATGGCGAGCTTCGGACGGGGATCGCGCGGGCACCCCCGCTCACGTGGCCGGACGTGGTCACGGACCGGGCCGGACCGCGCGACGCTCGCGGTCGTCGGAGTCGTCTGCGCGGTCGCCGGGTTCCTGGTGCTGGGGATCATCCTCGGCCCCGTGGCGATCGTCTGCGGGTGGCTCGCCATGGGCCGTACCTGGGCGGGCCCCCGCCCGGTACCGGCCGTGGTCGCCCTCACCCTGGGCGCCGTCGACACCCTCCTGGCCGTCATCCGGCTCACCGGAGCACCTCCGGCCCACGGCCTGTTCTGACCGCCCCGGTCCACGGCCTGTTCTGACCGTCCTGGCCCACGGCCTGTTCTGACCGTCCTGGCCCACGGCCTGTTCTGACCGCCCTGGCCCACGGCCTGTTCTGACCGTCCTGGCCCACGGCCTGCTCAGACCGTCCCCGGCCGGCTCCGCGCGCGAACCGCGGGCTTGGTTGCCTCCCCGGCGCCTGAAGGGCCGACCTGGAAGGTACCTCCAAGGGCGGCAAGGGCGGCAAGGGCGGACACCGGACACGGGCGCTGCGGCGGCCCTCTCGGCGCCGGGCCGCGCCCTCATCCCGCCGAGCCCTGACGCGCTCCGTGTCTTGGGTGGTGTCCTGTCGCCGCGTGGGCGGGGTCCCCCTCTCCGACGAGCCCCGCCGCTTCCGCTCCTCCCCGTGCACCGCGCCCCGCGGCCCGCCGTCGTCGTCGTGAACGGTCACCGCACCGCGTCACCCGACGCCCGGATGTTCGCCCGAGCCACCGTAAGAGGTGGACCGGGAACCGGCAGCGGAGGCAGGGCCCCGGGAAACGGCAGGGGCGGTGGGGGCCCCGGCCCCCACCGCCCCTCGGTGATCGCACCCGCTCCCGGGTCGGCCCGCCGCACGCCGCGGACATCGCCTGCCGCCTGGCCCGGCGATGTCCGCGGCACACGGCCACGCGTACGCGCTACGCGTCCCCGCCCGCGACACCGGGATCCGCCGCCGCCACGTCCAGCAGCCGGTACCGGTCGATGGCCTGCTTCAGCACCGACCGGTCGACCTTGCCCTCGCGGGCCAGCTCGCTCAGCACCGCGACCACGATCGACTCCGCGTCGATGTGGAAGAACCGCCGTGCGGCACCCCGCGTGTCCGCGAAGCCCCACCCGTCGGCCCCCAGCGACTGGTACGTCCCCGGCACCCACCGCGCGATCTGGTCCGGAACCGACCGCATCCAGTCGGACACCGCGACGAACGGCCCCTGCGCGCCGGCCAGCTTCCGGGTCACGTACGGCACCTGCTGCTCCTCCTCGGGGTGCAGCAGGTTGTGCTCCTCGCACGCCACGGCCTCGCGCCGCAGCTCGTTCCAGGAGGTCGCCGACCAGACGTCGGCCCGTACGTTCCACTCCTCGGCGAGGATCCGCTGCGCCTGGACCGCCCACGGCACCGCGACCCCGGACGCCAAGATCTGCGCCGGGATCGAGCCGCCCGTGCCCTCGCTGAAGCGGTGGACGCCCTTGAGGATGCCCTCGACGTCCACGTTCTCCGGCTCGGCGGGGTGCCGGATCGGCTCGTTGTAGACGGTGAGGTAGTAGAAGACGTCCTCGCCGTGCGGGTGCCGCTCGTCCCCGCCGTACATCCGGCGCAGGCCGTCCTGGACGATGTGCGCGATCTCGAAGCCGAACGCGGGGTCGTACGCCACGCACGCCGGGTTCGTCGAGGCCAGCAACTGCGAGTGGCCGTCCGCGTGCTGAAGGCCCTCCCCGGTCAGCGTCGTACGGCCCGCGGTCGCGCCCAGCACGAATCCGCGCGCCAACTGGTCGCCCATCTGCCAGAACTGGTCACCGGTGCGCTGGAAACCGAACATCGAGTAGAAGACGTAGACCGGGATGAGCGGCTCGCCGTGCGTGGCGTACGCCGAGCCGGCCGCGACCAGCGACGCCGTGCAGCCGGCCTCGGAGATGCCGTCGTGCAGCATCTGCCCGGTCGGCGCCTCCTTGTAGGCGAGCAGCAGATCCCGGTCCACGGACTCGTACTGCTGACCGAGCGGATTGTAGATCTTCGCGCTCGGGAAGAACGAGTCCATGCCGAACGTGCGGTACTCGTCCGGCGCGATCAATACGAACCGCCTGCCGATCTCCTTGTCCCGCATGAGGTCCTTCAGCAGCCGCACAAAAGCCATCGTCGTCGCGATGGACTGCTGACCCGACCCCTTCTTCACGGTCGCGTACGCCTTGTCGTCAGGCAGTGCGAGCGGCTTCGACCGCACGACGCGGGTCGGGACGTAGCCGCCGAGACCGAGGCGGCGGTCGTGCATGTACTGCATCTCCTCGGTGTCCCGGCCGGGGTGGTAGTACGGCGGCGGGCCGGACTCCAGCTCCTTGTCGGAGATCGGCAGGTGCAGCCGGTCGCGGAAGCGCTTGAGGTCGTCGACCGTCAGCTTCTTCA
Organism: Streptomyces sp. AC627_RSS907; assembly: GCF_019049165.1. Taxonomy (NCBI): domain Bacteria; kingdom Bacillati; phylum Actinomycetota; class Actinomycetes; order Kitasatosporales; family Streptomycetaceae; genus Streptomyces; species Streptomyces sp. AC627_RSS907. The sequence goes on along the minus strand of NZ_JAGMUE010000064.1, from coordinate 103,156 downwards.
TCTGGTGCGTGGCGTTGCGGCCCTCGAAGTTCGGGCCCAGCGTCCAGCCCTTGACGGTCTTGGCGAGGATGACCGTCGGCTGGCCCTTGTGCTCCAGGGCCGCCTTGTACGCCGCGTAGATCTTCCGGTGGTCGTGACCGCCACGGCCCAGGTGCAGGATCTGGTCGTCGGTCATGTTCTCGACCATCGCGCGCAGCCGGTGGTCGTCGCCGAAGAAGTGCTCGCGGATGTAGGCGCCGGACTCGGTGGCGTACGTCTGGAACTGGCCGTCCGGCGTGGTGTTCATCCGGTTGACGAGCACGCCGTCGCGGTCCTGGGCGAGCAGCGGGTCCCAGGTGCGGTCCCACACCAGCTTGATGACGTTCCAGCCGGCGCCCCGGAAGACCGACTCCAGCTCCTGGATGATCTTCCCGTTGCCGCGCACCGGGCCGTCGAGGCGCTGGAGGTTGCAGTTGACCACGAAGGTCAGGTTGTCCAGGCCCTCGCGGGCCGCGATGGACAGCTGGCCCAGCGACTCCGGCTCGTCCATCTCGCCGTCGCCGAGGTAGGCCCACACGTGCGAGCGCGACGTGTCCGCGATACCGCGCGCGTGCATGTAGCGGTTCATCCGCGCCTGGTAGATCGCGCCGATCGGGCCGAGGCCCATCGAGACCGTCGGGAACTCCCAGAAACCCGGCATCGACCGCGGGTGCGGATACGACGACAGGGCGTAGGGCGCCTTCGACTTCTCCTGCCGGAACCCGTCCAGGTGCTCCTCGCTGAGCCGGTCCAGCAGGTACGCGCGCGCGTAGATGCCCGGTGAGGCGTGCCCCTGGAAGAAGACCTGGTCGCCGCCGTCGCCCTCGTCCTTGCCGCGGAAGAAGTGGTTGAAGCCCACGTCGTACAGCGAGGCGGAGGAGGCGAAGGTCGCGATGTGGCCGCCGACGCCGATGCCGGGCCGCTGCGCGCGTGAGACCATCACGGCGGCGTTCCAGCGCGTGGCGTTGAGGATCTTGCGCTCGATCTCCTCGTTGCCGGGGAAGAACGGCTCGCTCTTGGTCGGGATGGTGTTGACGTAGTCCGTGCTGCGCATCTCGGGAACGGCCACGCGCTTCTCGCGAGCCCGCTCGATCAGCCGCAGCATCAGGTAGCGGGCACGCTCCCGGCCGCGCTCGTCGACGGCGGCGTCGAGGGAGTCGAGCCACTCCTGGGTTTCCTCGGGGTCGAAGTCAGGAACCTGACTCGGAAGGCCGCCAATGATGATCGGATTGCGATCGGATGCGGAAGCCACGCTGTTCCTTCGCTGTCAGAGGGCTGATTTGTCCGGGTGTCTGCGCCGATTCCCCATCGTGTACCTCGCGGGGGCAAACGTCATCTGTACCGTGGGGTAACCGGTTCCTCCGTAGGGGCCGGGGGCACGTTCATTCGGATCTCGTACCCACGCATGGTTCCCAAATACGCAAACGGGGCAGAAAGGTGTGGTGTACGTCACCTTGGGTCCGGACGGCATGGCTGGAGTTGCGGCGACACCGCCCGGATCGTCACCGTTTCGACGGTCCCGGCCGCCGGGTACTTGCGCGATCCGTCCCGCCCGTGTGGACTACGGCCAGGCTTCGCGCACGCGCGTGGCTGAGACTCCCCAGGCCCTGGACGGGTCCGGGGGCACCCCCCATTCCAAGACACGATCAGGAGGCAACCCGTGAGCGCGACCGCGGACCACGCGGAGGAGCGGACGAACCCTGCCGCCAGGCTGGGTTTCCAGCCCGGGCAGGTGGTCCAGGAGATCGGCTACGACGACGACGTCGACCAGGAGCTCCGCGAGGCCATTGAGAGCGCCGTCGAGGGCGAGCTGGTGGACGAGGACTACGAGGACGTGGCCGACGCCGTCGTGCTCTGGTTCCGTGACGACGACGGCGACCTGACGGATGCGCTGGTGGATGCCACCACGTACATCGAAGAGGGCGGGGCGATCCTGCTCCTCACGCCGAAGACCGGCCGTCCGGGGTACGTCGAGGCCAGCGACATTTCGGAAGCCTCGACGACGGCGGGGCTGACGGCGGCCAAGAGCGTCAGCGTCGGGAAGGACTGGAGCGGCAGCCGGCTGGCGACGCCCAAGGCCGCCAAGTCCAAGCGGTAGCCGACAGGCTCCGTACCATCCGGACCTCGGACGGACCGACCGCCGTCGGCCCGTCCGGGGCTCCGTGACGGCCCCTGCGTAGGGTGTTTCCAGCGAACCACCTGCGAAGGGACGAACAGGACATGACGATCCAGGTCGGCGACACGGCACCCGACTTCGCACTCAAGGACAACCACGGCGCGACCGTCCGGCTGTCCGACTTCCGCGGGCGGAAGAACGTCGTGCTGCTCTTCTACCCGTTCGCCTTCACCGGCGTGTGCACCGGCGAGCTGTGCGAGGTGCGCGACAACCTGCCCCAGTTCGCCGACCGCGACACCCAGGTGCTCGCCGTCTCCAACGACTCCATCCACACCCTGCGCGTCTTCGCCGAGCAGGAGGGCCTGGAGTACCCGCTGCTCTCCGACTTCTGGCCGCACGGCAACGTCTCGCGCGCCTACGGCGTCTTCGACGAGGACAAGGGCTGCGCCGTCCGCGGCACCTTCATCATCGACCAGGAGGGCGTCGTGCGCTGGACCGTCGTCAACGGCCTGCCGGACGCCCGCGACCTGACCGAGTACGTGAAGGCGCTCGACACCCTGTGAGGTGTCGGCCGCAGGGCCTGCGGGGGGCGGGAACCCGTCACTAGGATCGAATCGTTGATCCGACATCCGCGCACTACGGGGCATCCCGCCCCCGGACACCAATGGAGGACTCGTGGGAGTCAGCCTCAGCAAGGGCGGCAACGTTTCGCTGACCAAGGAGGCCCCCGGCCTGACCGCGGTCATCGTCGGTCTGGGGTGGGACGTCCGCACCACGACCGGTACCGACTTCGACCTCGACGCCAGCGCGCTGCTGCTGAACAGCAGCGGCAAGGTCGCCAGCGACGCGCACTTCATCTTCTTCAACAACCTGAAGAGCCCGGACGGCTCGGTCGAGCACACCGGCGACAACCTCACCGGTGAGGGCGAGGGCGACGACGAGCAGCTCAAGATCAACCTCGCCGGCGTCCCCGCCGACGTCGAGAAGATCGTCTTCCCGGTCTCGATCTACGACGCCGAGAACCGCCAGCAGTCCTTCGGCCAGGTGCGCAACGCTTTCATCCGCGTCGTCAACCAGGCCGGCGGCGCCGAGATCGCCCGTTACGACCTGAGCGAGGACGCCTCCACGGAGACGGCCATGGTCTTCGGCGAGCTGTACCGGCACGGCGCCGAGTGGAAGTTCCGCGCCATCGGCCAGGGCTACGCCTCCGGCCTGCGCGGCATCGCCCAGGACTTCGGCGTGAACGTCTGAGTCGTCAAAGCTCCCGAGGCCGCGGCCTCGATCGTCCGGCGCCGCACGGTTTACGTGCGGCGCCGGACGCGCAGGAAACCCAGGGACCATCACCGGGGAGGACCATCACCATGGGCGTCACGCTTGCCAAGGGAGGAAACGTCTCCCTGTCCAAGGCCGCACCGAACCTCACACAGGTACTGGTCGGACTCGGCTGGGACGCGCGTTCCACGACCGGAGCACCCTTCGACCTGGACGCCAGCGCGCTGGTGTGCAGCGGCGGCCGGGTGCTCGGCGACGATTGGTTCGTCTTCTACAACCAGCTCACGAGCCCGGACGGCTCCGTCGAGCACACCGGCGACAACCTCACGGGCGAGGGCGACGGTGACGACGAGTCGCTGCTGGTCGACCTCTCCAAGGTGCCTGCTCACTGCGACAAGATCGTCTTTCCGGTCTCCATCCACATGGCCGACGAGCGCGGGCAGACGTTCGGGCAGGTCAGCAACGCCTTCATCCGCGTCGTGAACCAGGCCGACGGCCAGGAACTCGCCCGTTACGACCTCAGCGAAGACGCCTCCACCGAGACGGCGATGATCTTCGGTGAGCTCTACCGCTACCAGGGCGAGTGGAAGTTCCGTGCGGTGGGGCAGGGGTACGCGTCGGGGCTCCGGGGCATCGCTCTAGACTTCGGAGTCAACGTTTCGTAAAGCCGAGTACGGCGCGGGGGAGCCCCGTACACACACGATTGGGTAGCCAGTGCTTCTGAAAACCTTCGGCTGGTCGTTCGCGGTCACCGCGCTCGGCCTGGTCGCGGCGGTCTTCTACGGGGGGTGGAGCGCCTTCGGCCTCGTGGCGATCCTCTCCATCATGGAGATCTCGCTGTCCTTCGACAACGCGGTGGTCAACGCCGGGATCCTGAAGAAGATGAATGCCTTCTGGCAGAAGATCTTCCTCACCATCGGCATTCTCATCGCCGTCTTCGGTATGCGCCTGGTGTTCCCGGTCGTGATCGTGGCGATCAGCGCCCAGCTCGGACCGATCGAGGCCGTCGACCTCGCGCTCACCGACAAGGACCGCTATCAGGAGCTGGTGACGGACGCCCACCCGTCGATCGCCGCCTTCGGTGGCATGTTCCTCCTGATGATCTTCCTCGACTTCATCTTCGAGGACCGGGACATCAAGTGGCTGGGCTGGCTGGAGCGTCCGCTGGCCAAGCTCGGCAAGGTCGACATGCTGTCGGTCTGCATCGCCCTGATCGTGCTGCTCGTCTCCGCGATGACCTTCGCCACGCAGGCCCACCTGCACGCCGGTCATGCCGACAAGGCCGAGACGGTCCTGATCGCCGGCGTCGCGGGTCTGATCACGTACTTGATCGTCGGCGGTCTCTCCGGCTACTTCGAGGACAAGCTCGAAGAGGAGGAGGAACGCGAGCACGAGGCGGAGGAGAAGGCCGAACGCGAGGGCAAGCCCAAGTCGGCGATCGCGCTGGCCGGCAAGGCCGCGTTCTTCATGTTCCTCTACCTGGAGGTCCTGGACGCGTCGTTCTCCTTCGACGGCGTCATCGGCGCCTTCGCCATCACCAACGACATCGTCCTGATGGCCCTCGGCCTCGGCATCGGCGCCATGTACGTCCGGTCCCTGACCGTCTACCTGGTCCGCGAGGGCACCCTGGACGACTACGTCTACCTGGAGCACGGCGCCCACTACGCCATCGGCGCCCTCGCCGTGATCCTCCTCGTCACCATCCGGTACGAGATCAACGAGTTCATCACCGGCCTCATCGGTGTGTTCCTGATCGGCTGGTCCTTCTGGTCCTCCGTGCGCCGCAACAAGCGACTCGCCGCGGCCGGGGGACCGGGCGACGGAGAGAAGGCGGAGGTCTCCTCCGGGGTGTGAGACCCTGATGATCCCGGGCCGGTGCGCCCCCGGTGCGCCTGCGCCACCGGTGTGAACCGGCCCCAGGTGAGGGAACGCTCTGTGCGGGGCGGCCGACGAGGACGACTCCTCGGGGCCGCCCCGTCGGCGGTGACGGGAACGTGGGGGCGGGAATGGGTTTCTTGGACGGGCTGTGGCGCGGCCGGGAGAGCGAGTTCGACTCGGGCAGCGCGGCCACCAACTCCATCCAGCTGACCAAACGGCACAGCCAGGTGTCCCTGACCAAGCAGGGCGCGGCCACCGGTCACCTGCGGGTCAACCTCAGCTGGCGGATGCGGACCTCGGACATCATGGGCACGCAGCGGGAGAGCCTGCTGCGTCACCCCTTCAAGGCGCTCAAGCCCCCCGAGGTCATGGGCCACAGCCAGAGCATGGTCAACGTCGACCTCGACCTCGGCTGCCTCTACGAACTCCAGGACGGCACCCGCGGCGTCGTCCAGCCGCTCGGCGGCTTCCTGGGCGACGTCAACGGCCCGCCGTACGTCAAGCTCAGCGGTGACGACCGGTTCGGCTCGGCCTCCGGTGAGACGATCTACGTCAACCTCGACCACCGGGACGCCATCAAACGCCTGCTGCTCTTCGCCTACATCTACGACCAGACCCCCGCCTTCGACCGGACGCACGCCATCGTGACGCTCTACCCGAGCAACGGCCCCCGCATCGAGATAGGCCTCGACGAGCGCCATCCGCAGGCCCGGTCCTGCGCCGTGGTGATGATCGAGAACATCAAGGGCGAGATCTTCGTCCGCCGCGAGGTGAAGTTCGTGTACGGCTTCCAGGGCGAGCTGGACCGGCTCTACGGGTGGGGCCTGCAGTGGGGCCGGGGGCACAAGAGCAAGGCGGAGCGCTGAGGCCCCGCCCCGTGCCGCCGAGAGCGTGTCCGTGCCGCTGAGTGCGTGCCCGTGCCGCCGAGAGCGTGTCCGTGCCCCTGAGTGCGTGCCCGTACTGTCGAGACCGTGCCCGTGCCGTCGGGGCGCCTACCGCCCGATGAACTGCGGCCCCTGCGGCGGCAGCCGGAAGTCCGGGTCGGGTGCCCCGGTGACCAGCTGCGGATAGCCGTAGCCGGACTGGCCGCCGGTGACCCCCGCGGCGGCCGGCGCCTGCGGATACCCGTCCGCGGGCCGGCCGGCGGGCTGCGGATAGCCGTAGGCGGGCTGGTTCGTCGGCGGCTGCTGCGGATAGCCGTACGCGGGCTGTGCCGGTACCCCCGTCGGCTGTTCCGGCGGCAGCGGGCGGGAGGCCTCCGGCGGGAGGGGCTGGACGGTCGTCGGCTGTTCCGGGTCGACCGTCGGCGGGGAGGACACGAACTGCGCGGACGTGGGCGGGGACGGCTGGGGCCGAGGGGTCGCCAAGGGATCGTCCGCCCCCTCGGACTCGTCCACCGAGATGCCGAAGTCGGTCGCCAGGCCCTTCAGCCCGTTCGAGTAGCCCTCGCCCAGCGCCCGGAACTTCCAGCCCTCCCCGCGCCGGTACAGCTCACCGCAGATCAGCGCCGTCTCCTGGCCCGTTTCGGGCTTGACGTCGAAGTACGCCAGCGGTTCCGCGTCGGCGGCCGCGGCGTCGTGCAGCAGGATGCGCAGCGACCGGACCCGGTCGAAGGTGACGCCGTCCGCCGACGCGACCAGCAGGATCCGGCCCACCGAGGCCTCGACCCCGGAGAGGTCTGTCTGGATCGTGTCGGTCAGATCCTCGGCGACCCGCTTCTTCCCGAGCCGCCAGACCTGCCCCGAGGGGTGGCGGGGCTGGTTGTAGAAGACGAAATCCTCGTCGGAACGCACACGGTCGTCCGGTCCCAGCAGTAGCGCGGAGGCGTCGACGTCGGGTACCCCCTGCCCGGGTGTCCAGCGCAGCACGGCGCGTACCGTGGTGGCTTGCAGCGGGACGTTCGACCCCTTCAGCATCGCGTGCGTCATGCCGTCATCCTGCCTTCTCGGTCCTGGTCACGACAACGCGGGGGCGGGTACTCGGGCCGTCTCCGCTCACCCCGGGTCGCCGCCGCCGACACGGCCGGGTTACCTGGAATTCATGCCCGGTGGGAACCTCCGACATGGATGCGTACGTACTATTACCGGCCACCTTTGGACAGCTCACAGGTCGCCCAGATACCACGGGGGAGTTTGAATGCGTCATTTCGGGCAGATCGCTGCCGACGTGCGGAAGCGCCTCTTCCACCAGGAACCCTGCGTCTTCACGGCGGACTCCCCGGCCAGACTGCTGTCCGCGGCCCTGGGCGCCACGCTCTACAGCCCGGCCACCCGGCCGAGACTCGCCGACGACATCCTCAAGCAGGGCGCGCGTGGTGTGGTGTCGATGGTGCTCTGCCTGGAGGACTCGATCGACGACGCCGACGTGCCGGCCGGCGAGGAGAACCTCGTCCGCCGGCTCACGGAGCTGACGGAACGTTCCGGCGTCGATGTCCCCCTGCTGTTCGTCCGGGTCCGCACCCCCGAGCAGATACCCGACCTCGTACGGCGCCTCGGTCCCGCCGTGCGGCTGCTGTCCGGGTTCGTGCTGCCGAAGTTCACCGAGGAACGCGGCATGCCCTTCCTGGAGGCGCTCGCCGCCGCCGAGGCCACCAGCGGCCGCAGGCTCTTCGCCATGCCCGTGCTGGAGTCGCCGGAACTGCTGTACCGGGAGTCCCGCGTGCAGACGCTGGAGGGCATCTTCCGGGCGGTGGACAAGTACCGCGACCGTGTGCTCGCCCTGCGCCTCGGCGTGACGGACTTCTGTTCCTCCTACGGGCTGCGCAGGGGCCCCGACATGACGGCGTACGACGTCCAGATCGTCGCCTCCGTGATCGCCGACGTGGTGAACATGCTCGCCCGCGCCGACGGCACCGGCTTCACGGTGACCGGACCGGTGTGGGAGTACTTCCGCGTCCAGGAGCGGATGTTCAAACCGCAACTGCGGCAGAGCCCCTTCCTGGAAGGGCAGGCCGTCGAACTGCGCCAGAAACTGATCGAGCACTCGATGGACGGACTGCTGCGGGAGATCTCCCTGGACCGCGCCAACGGCCTGCTGGGCAAGACCTGCATCCACCCCTCCCACGTGCTCCCCGTGCACGCGCTGTCCGTGGTCAGCCACGAGGAGTTCAGCGACGCCCAGGACATCCTGCGGCCCGAACGCGGCGGCGGGGGTGTGCTGAGGTCGGCGTACACCAACAAGATGAACGAAGTGAAGCCGCACCGCGCCTGGGCCGAGCGGACGCTGCTGCGCGCCGAGGTCTTCGGCGTGGCGAACGAGGACGTCGGCTTCGTGGAACTGCTCGCCGCCGGCCTGTCCGACTGAACGCAAGGAATCCATGACCGACGCAAGGGCCCACGCCGTGGTGGACAACGGAAGGCACGAGTACATGACCGAGAGGGCGCACGCCGAAGGGCGCGCCGGAGTCTGGTCCGGCAGCTGGGTCGCCGAGCGGCTCGGTGTCGAACTCGTCGGCGACGAGACGCTGACCGGCCTGCTGGGGCTCGCCCTGCGCCGCAACCCCAAGCGGGCGCACCTGCTCGTCTCCAACGTGCTCGGCAAGCACGTCCCGCAGTCGCCCTCCGTCGTGTACGGCCACGGCGTCGCCCTCGGCCGCCGCGTCCGCGACCTGCTGGGCGCCGACGCGGCCGAGAACGCGGTCGTCCTCGGCTACGCGGAGACGGCCACCGGCCTCGGCCACTCGGTCGCCGACGGCCTGGGCCCCGCCCCCTACCTGCACTCCACCCGCCGTCCGGTCGCCGGGGTCGCCCGGGCGGGCGGCTTCGAGGAGTCCCACTCGCACGCCACTTCCCACCTCCTGCTGCCCGAGGACCCGGAGCTGCTGGCCGGCGAGGGACCGCTGGTCCTCGTCGACGACGAGTTCTCCACCGGCAACACGGTGCTCAACACCGTCCGCGCCCTGCACGAGCGCTACCCCCGCAAACGGTACGTCGTGGTGGCCCTGGTCGACATGCGCTCGCCCGCCGACGCCGGCCGGCTGGAGGACTTCGCCCGGGAGATCGGCGCCCGCGTGGACCTGGTGACGGCCGCCTCGGGCACGGTCCGACTGCCGGAGGGCGTACTGGAGAAGGGGCAGGAACTGGTCGCCCGGTACGAGGCGCGTGCCGCTGAGCCGGGCCGGGAAGGTGCGGGTGCGGGTGCGGGTGTCGACGTGGGTGCGGGTGCGGGTGCCGTTGCCGGCGTCGGTGCTGGTGCCCACGGTTCCGGCGGCGTGGTGGCCGGGCCCGCGGGGGGCGCGGGGGGTGCCGCCGGTGTGCGGGGTGGCGTCCACGTGGCTGGCTCTGAGGGCGCGGCCGACGTGCCGGGTGCCGTCCATGCTCCCGGCTCCGGTGGCGCTGCCGTCGGCGCCACCGCGCCTGCGCCGGAGCGCCCGGGGGCGCTCGAGCGGGATGCCGCCGGTCCCGAAGTGCCCGTCGCGACCACCCCCGGCTCCGTCCGGCGCGTCGGCCTGGACTGGCCGGACGGAGTTCCCGACGGCGGACGGCACGGGTTCACGGCCGCGCAGCGGGAGCGCCTGGAGCGCGCCCTGCCCGGCATGGCAGGGCGGATCGCCGCGGCGCTGCCCGTGGGTGCCCGCCGGGTACTCGTCCTCGGCTTCGAGGAACTGATGTACGCCCCACTGCGCCTGGCCCACGCGCTCGAGCAGACCGTCGGCGCCGACGTGCGCTACTCCACCACCACCCGCTCGCCCGTCCTCGCGGTCGACGACCCCGGCTACGCGATACGCACCCGCCTGGTCTTCCCCGCGCACGACGACCCGGCCGACGGCCCCGGCGAGCGCTACGCCTACAACGTCGCCGGCGCCGGATTCGACACCGTCGTCGCCGTCGTCGACTCGGCCGCCGACACCCCAGCCCTGCACACGCCCGGCGGACTGATGGACCAGCTCACCGCGCACGTCCCGCACGTCCTGCTCGCGGTCGTCCCGTCGTACGTGCCCGGGCCTCCCGGGTCCCCGCACGCCCCCGAAAGGCCCCCGATGCTGCCCGAGCCCCTGCGCGGTCCCACCTTCTCCTCGTACGCCCCCGACGAGGTCGGATGGCTGCTCCAGGACCTCTCGGAGGTGACGCTCGAGGCGCCGACCGAGGAGCGCGAGGAGGCGATCCAGAGCGGCGGCGCGCACTACGCCGAGTCGCTGCCCGTGGAGTACCAGCCCAGCGAGCAGTACCAGGAGCTGTTCCACGCCGCGCTGGAGACGTCCGCCGCCCGGCTGGCCCGCGCCGTCGGCGCCGTCACCGAGATCGTGCTCACCGAACGGTCGCCGCGTCCCGTCCTGGTCTCCCTCGCCCGCGCGGGCACTCCCGTCGGCATCCTGATGCGCCGCTGGGCGCAGTTCCGTCATGGCCTCGAACTCCCTCACTACGCGGTGTCGATCGTCCGGGGCCGCGGCATCGACGCCAACGCGCTGCGCTGGCTGGCCGACCACCACGACCCCGCCGACGTCGTCTTCGTCGACGGCTGGACCGGCAAGGGCGCCATCACCCGTGAACTCGCCGCCGCGCTGCGCGACTTCGAGGCCTCCGACGGCGTCACCGGCTTCGACCCGGAGATCGCCGTACTGGCCGACCCGGGCTCCTGCGTACGTACCTATGGCACCCGCGACGACTTCCTCATCCCCTCCGCCTGCCTCAACTCCACCGTCTCCGGCCTGATATCGCGCACCGTGCTCCGCGCCGACCTGGTCGGCCCGCACGACTTCCACGGCGCGAAGTTCTACCGCGAACTCGCCGGCTCCGACCTCTCCCCGGCCTTCCTCGACGCCGTCGCCGCCCGCTTCCCGGAGGTCACCGACACGGTCGACGCCCAGGCCGAAGAGCTCCTGGCCGCCGATCGCACCCCCACCTGGGAGGGCTGGGCCGCCGTCGAGCGCATCAGCGAGGAGTACGGCATCCACGACGTGAACCTCGTCAAACCCGGCGTCGGCGAGACGACCCGCGTGATGCTGCGCCGCGTCCCGTGGAAGGTGCTGGCCCGGGCCGGCGCGGGCGCCGACCTCGACCACGTACGCCTGCTGGCCGAACAGCGGGGCGTACCCGTCGAGGAAGTCGCGGACCTGCCCTACACCTGCGTCGGGCTGATCCACCCCCAGTACACGCGGGGCGCGACCGGCGCCGACGGCAAGGCGGTGGCGCCGTGATGCCGGTGCTCGTCGCGAGCGACCTCGATCGCACGCTCATCTACTCCGCCGCCGCCCTCGGACTGACCATGCCCGACGCGCAGGCCCCCCGGCTGCTGTGCGTGGAGGTCTACGAGAGCAGACCCCTCTCCTACATGACGGAGACGGCAGCCGGGCTGCTGACGGACCTCGGCGACTCCGCGGTCTTCGTACCGACCACCACCCGGACCCGCGAGCAGTACCAGCGCATCAACCTCCCCGGCCCGCCCCCGAAGTACGCGATCTGCGCCAACGGTGGCCACCTGCTGGTGGACGGTGTATCCGATCCCGACTGGCACGCACGGGTGACCGCCCGACTGGCCGACGAGTGCGCCTCGCTGGCCGAGGTCCGCGACCACCTGGCGCGGACCGCCGACCCACTGTGGGTGCGCAAGCACCGGGTCGCCGAGGACCTCTTCGCCTACCTCGTGGTCGAGCGCGAACTGCTGCCCGAGGACTGGGTGAAGGAACTCGCGGTGTGGGCCGAGAACCGCGGCTGGACCGTGTCCCTCCAGGGCCGCAAGATCTACGCCGTCCCCAAGCCGCTCACCAAGAGCGCCGCGGTGTACGAGGTGGCCCGCCGCACCGGCGCGGACCTCACCCTCGCCGCCGGTGACTCCCTCCTCGACGCCGACCTGCTGCTCGCCGCCCACCGGGGCTGGCGCCCCGGCCACGGCGAACTTGCCGACTCCGGCTGGACGGCGCCCGCGATCAGCGCCTTGTCCGAGCGCGGCGTGCTGGCGGGTGAGCGGATCCTGCGAGAGTTCCTGCGTGCGGTGAATCCGGCTCGCTGACCCCGCCGTCGTCCGGATCCCCGGCACCGCCACCGGTGCCGGGACGGCCGTCGTCGTCACCGGCCGGCGGCTGTATGCCCAGCTCCCCGTCGCGTCGGCGGCCCCGCCTGCGATGGCCGGCTCCCGGCCGCAGCAGACGCATCCCGATGAAGACGAGCAGCGCCAGGGCGGCAAGCGCGAGAACCACCTTCGAATAGGCGGAGACTATGTGGGAGACCTCGGACCAGTTGTCCCCCAGCGCGTAGCCCGCGACTACGAACGCGGTGTTCCAGATCGCGCTGCCCAGCGTGGTCAGGGCGAGGAAGACGGGCAGCCGCATCCGTTCGACACCCGCCGGTACGGAGATCAGGCTGCGGAAGATCGGGATCATCCGGCCGAAGAACACGGCCTTGGTCCCGTGCTTGAGGAACCACGCCTCCGTCTTCTCTATGTCGGACACCTTCACCAGCGGCAGTCTCGCCGCTATCGCCACCGTGCGGTCCCGGCCGAGCAGGGCGCCGACCCCGTACAGGGCGAGCGCGCCGATCACCGAACCCGCCGTCGTCCACAGCAGGACGGCGATCAGGTCCATCCGGCCGGAGCTCGCCGCGAACCCGGCGAGCGGCAGGATCACCTCGCTCGGCAGTGGAGGAAACAGGTTCTCCAGAGCGATGGCGAGGCCGGCGCCGGGTGCGCCGAGCGTGTCCATGAGGTCGTTGATCCACTGCGGTGCCGCACCGCTGTCCGCGGCAGGCTGCGCTGCGATGGCTGTCATGACGACCACGCTAGAAAATCGCAGCTGAAGAGGCCCTGAGGAAGACCGCACGTCCGACTGCGGTGTCCCGCAGGCCACAATTGCGGTTTTCCGCAGTGTGTGCCGCCGCCGCTCCCGACTAGCCTCGCGATCATGCGAGACATGGCGCGACGCGTAGTGCGGTGCGGGGTGGGCCTGATCATGGGGACCGCCACGGCCGCCGTCGAGCTGCTCTTCGTCCTGCTGGCCGGTGTGGCCCTGCTGCCGGTGGCGGCCTGGCCGTCCGGACGCCGTGCCGTACTGCGCCCGGTCCTCGCGGGGGCGCGGATACTGGCGGAGCTGGAGCGGGGCCGGCTGGGGATGTGGCTCGGCCTTCGTGTCCCGCCCGCGTACGAGGACGCGCGGGCGCTGCGGTACGTGGTCTGCCACTGGGCCCTGGGCGTCCTGGGCGGCGTGGTGATGCTGACGGCCGCGATCGGCCTGGGATACGGCACCTTCGGGATATACGGCTGGCTCCTGCTGGAGGACATACGTGACCCCGGTTCGTTCGTCCTGGGCAGTCTGGGCGGCTTCTTCCTCGTGTTCCTCGCCGTGCAGGGAATATTCGGCGTGGTCGGACTGGAGGGGCAGCTGGTGCGTCATTTCCTCGGCCCTCGCCATCAGGAGGAGCTGGAGCGGCGGATCGCCGAGTTGGCCGCCAGCCGCGCGGCGGTGGTCGACGCGGTGAACGACGAACGGCGACGCATCGAGCGGGACCTGCACGACGGTGTGCAGCAGCGTCTCGTCGCCCTCGGCATGCTGCTCGGCCGGGCCCGCCGCAGTCAGGACGCCGACCGCCGGGACCGGCTGCTGGGCCAGGCCCATGACGAGAGCCGCCGTGCCCTGGACGAACTGCGCGAGGTGGCCTGGCGGATCTATCCGACGACGCTGGACGAGGCGGGGCTGCGCGCGGCGCTGGAGACCGTGGCCGAGCGGGCGTCCGTGCCGGTCGGAGTGGAGTACGACCTTGCCGAGGAACCCGACCAGGCCGTCGCGACCGTCGCGTACTTCGTGGTCTGCGAGGCGGTCACGAACGCGGTCAAGCACGCGGCGCCGACCCGTATAAGCGTCGCCGTCAGAGCGGAGGAAGAACGAATGTATGTGAGCGTCCAGGACGACGGCTGCGGCGGGGCGAATCCCGCCGGCAGCGGACTGTTCGGGCTCGCCCGACGCGTCGCCGCCCTCGACGGCAGCCTCAGCGTGGTCAGTCCGCCGGGCGGGCCCACCCTCGTGGCCGCGGAGCTGCCATGCGGGTGATCCTCGCCGAGGACTCGACCCTGTTGAGGGAGGGGCTGGTGCGGCTGCTGGCGGAGGAGGGCCACGACGTGCTCGCGGCCGTCGGCAACGGGGAGCTGCTGCTGAAGGCGGTCGCCGAAGACCAGCCGGACGTGGTCGTCGCAGATGTCCGGATGCCGCCCACACACACGGACGAGGGGCTGCGCGCGGCCCTGGAGATACGCGAGCGCTGGCCGGAGGTCGGGGTGCTGGTGCTCTCGCAGTACGTCGAGAAGCGGTACGCGACCGAGCTGCTCACCGGGGAGACGGAAGGCGTCGGGTATCTGCTCAAGGACCGGGTGGTCCAGGTCGACGAGTTCCTGGATGCGCTGGAGCGGGTGGCCGCCGGACGCGCCGCATTCGACCCGGAGGTCGTCCGTCAGCTGCTCGGCCGTACGACGCACACCGACCTGCTCGCCCGGCTCACCGTCCGGGAGCAGGACGTGCTGGCGGAGATGGCGCAGGGCCACACCAACGCGGCGATCGCGCGCCGGCTGCACATCTCGCAGAGCGCGGTGGAGAAACACACCAACGCGATCTTCGACAAGCTGGAACTGACCGGAGGTGAGGGCTATTCACGCAGAGTGCTGGCGGTGCTGCGCTACCTGGGCAGTTGACGGGAGCTGAAGGAACCGAGCAGGGCACCGGGTACCCCGGCGCTCCCGCACCGGGCCTCGCCTCCGCACGGGGCAGTGCTTCCGCACCGGGCCGTGCTTCCGCACCGGGCCGTGCTCCCGTGCCGGGCAAGGTTTCCGCGCCGGGCTGTGCCCCTGCGCTGGCCAGTGCCCCTGCGCTGGTCAGTGCTCACGCTCGCGTGGGGCCGCGTCCCCCACCCGGCCGCGTCCTCGCACGTCGTCAGGGTCGGCCGCAGCGAGGCCGGCGGCAGCGTCTCAGCCGCAGCAGCCCCCGCCGCAACAACCGCCCCCGCCACCGCCGCCCGGCGAAGGAGCCGGGGCGGAGGCCGAGCCGCCGACGGCGACCGTCGACAGCAGCTTCACCGTGTCGTCGTGGCCCACCGGACAGGCGGCGGGAGCGGAGGACTCGGCCATGGGCCGACTCAGTTCGAAGGTGTCGCCGCAGCTCCGGCAGCGGTACTCGTAGCGAGGCATGCCCACAGGTTAACCGGCACGGTCGCCGATGGGCCCGGCCGCGGCGAACCCGTTGCCCTCGGCGCCGCCCCTTCCGCCCCTGCTGATCAGGGCATCGATCCGGTGATCAGCGGACTCCTGATCAGCGAACCCGGTGGCCGGCGGAGCCCGTGGTCAGCGATCTCGGTGGCCGGCGGAACCCGTGGTCAGCGGACCCTGTGATCAGCGGGCCCGTTGATCAGCGGGCCCGTTGATCAGTGACCGGCCCCGCGTTCCTCACGGATGCGGGTGACCACGTGGTTCACCGTCTGCCGGACCGCGTCCGTCTCCGTCAGGAAGTGCCAGTAGTCGGGGTGCCGGCCCTCCAGCGTGGTGATCGCCCGTTCCAGCCGGGCCACGGCGTCGTCCAGTGGGCGGGCGTGCCGCGGGTCGGGGGTGTTGCGGCCGGCCATGGCCAGGCGCTGGGCGTCGCGGATCGCAAAGCGAGTCCGCTCGATCTCCTGCTGAGGGTCCTTCTGCACGGCGTTCAGCCGGTGCAGCCTGTCGCCGGCGCCGGAGACGGCCTCGTCGGTGGCGTTCAGCAGTGCTCGTACCGTCGAGAGGAGGGCGGTGGCGTCGGGCCAGCGCTGTTCGTCGCGGGCGGTCCGTGCCTCGGCCAGCTTCCGCTCGGCCTGCCGGACCGAGTCGGCGGCCTGCTCCGGCACCTGCTGGAGATCCTGCCAGCAGGCGGCCGTGAACCGCCGCCGCAGCTCGCTCAGCACCGGTTCGACCTGCTCGGTACGGGTGGTCAGGGCCTGGGCGCGGGTGCGCAGGGAGACCAGGCGGCGGTCGATCTCGGTGGCGCGTTCCGGCAGCCGTTCGGCCTCGGCACGGACCGACTCGGCCTCGCGGGTGACCCGTTCGGCCCGCTCCAGGGTCTGGGGCACACCGTGCTGTCCGGCGCCCTGGTTCAGCCGGGTCAGCTCCGGACCGAGGGCGGCGAGCCGGGCGGCGAGGTCGTCCGCCTTCAGCCCGGCCCCCCGCGCGACGTCCAGGGCGTTGGAGGCGGCGAGCAGGGTCTGCCGGGCGCGTTCGACGGCGGGCGCCAGCCGGGCCAGCTGGGTCTCGGCCTTGCCGAGCAGGGGGCCGAGGCCTTCGGCGAAGCGGTCCAGTTCCCGCTTGACCCGGCCCAGCTCGTCCTTCGCGGCGGTCAGTTCGGTGCGGGCGCGGGAGGCGGCCGACGCCTCCAGATCGTCCCGGTCCAGGTCATGGGCGTCGACGGCGCCGATGTACTGGTGGCTGACCTCGTCGATGCGCCGGCCGAGCGCCTCGAAGTCGGTGACCGCGCGCCGGGCGGCGGGGGAGGCGTCGACAGCCGCGATCGTCTCGATCGAGATCCGCAGGTCCCGCTGGGCGGTGTCCAGCTCGTAGAAGGCGGCCGCCGCGTCGTCCTTCGCGGCCTGTGCCTCCGCCCGCTGGCTCTCGGCCCGCCCGCCGAACCAGCGCCGGGTGCCACCCCCGGCGAACGCGGCGGGCAGCGCGAACGCGGCCAGCAGCGGCAGGCCCACGAGGGTGAGCGCGTCACGGACCGCGCCGGACGGGCGGCGGCGGTGGGACCGGTGCGCCATGCGCTGCGCGCGCGGCACCATCGGCGAGTACGGCTGCGATGGTGTCGCCGTCACATCCCTCTCCCGTGTCGTCCGTCCTGCCCGGGTTCATTCTCCCACCCGTAAGGGACGAACACACGGGCCGATCAGTTCGCGGTTCGGACCGTGACTTTGCCGTCGCCGGTCCGGGCGTTCACCACGTGGGCGCTGCTGTCGTCCCGCGGCACCGACACGTCGACCGCGCCGTCACCGGTACTGGTCGCCACCTTGTAGGTGGCCCGGGGCAGCGTGATGCTGACGGAGCCGTCACCGCTGCGGGACTCCACCAGGTCGGGGACGGTGCCGAGTTCGAGCCTGACCGAGCCGTCGTTGGTGTGCGCGCTCACCCGGCGCGAGGAGACCTCCGCGCGCACGGAACCGTCGGCGGTGCGCAGCTCCAGCGGCCCGGTGGAGTCGGTGACGCGCACGGATCCGTCGCGGGTACGGATGTCCAACGCGTCCCGGAACCCCCGCGCCCGTACGCTGCCGTCCCCGTCCCTGACCTTGACGGCCACGCCCCGCGGCACCTCGACGCGGTGTCTGGCCGCGCAGTCGGCGACGACGCCGGAGCAGTCCATCCGCAGCACCAGCCGGTCGTCCTCCATCTTCCAGGTCACCTCGGGCTCCGAGCCGACGACGACCGAGCCCTTGAACCACCGGGTGACCTGGACCTTGCCCGACGTGTGCTCGTCCGCGGCGACGATCTCCAGGGCGGAGTCGTCGGAGTCGACGGTGAGCGTGCGCCCGTCGAGGGCGAAGGACCGGTGCTCGGGTGCCTTGTCGTCCGACGCGGAGGCACAGGCGCTGAGCCCCGCGACGAGGACGGCGACGACGCCGGCGGCGGCGAAGGCGCGGACGGGGACGGTACGGGCGGCCATGGAGATCTCCCCTGGAACGGACGACGAGGCTCTCCGACCGTACGGAGCAGCGGCCCGCGCGGGGATCCGGGCCACTACCGGATCGAAGGTGGGGTTAACCCCCGGTGCGGGCGCTGCGCGGCAACTCGTTTGCCGGGCAGTGCCCCCGGCCATGTAGGCTGTCCACTCGTCCTGGGTGCGTAGCTCAGGGGTAGAGCGCCTGCCTTACAAGCAGGATGTCGGCGGTTCGAAACCGTCCGCGCCCACCAGGACCGGTGCCGTCGGCATCGGTGCGAGAGGCCCCCGGAGAATCTCCGGGGGCCTCTCGCGTGCGGTCGTCCGGGATCTCCCTAGGATGAGGTCCGTGAGAAGTCCCGAGCCGCACGTCCAGCGACCGCCCGCGCGGTTGCGGTGGGCCGTGTGCGTGCTCGGGCTGGTGGCCGGGCTGGTGGGCATGCACGGGTTGGCACCCGGAGGGGGGCTCCCGGAGTCCTCCGCCCATCACTCCCACGCGACGTCCGCGTCATCGGCGCCGTCCGCGTCATCGGCGCCGTCCGCGCCGTCCGCGCCGTCCGCGCCGGTGGCGGCCGACACGGCGCACGCCGGGTGCCCGCGGGACGACGGTTCCTGCGGTGGCGGACACCTCCAGCACGCCGACGGAGTGTGCGCGTCCGGTGCGGTGAGCGACGGGCCGGTGCTGCCCGCGCTCGTTGCCGACCCGGTCCCCACCGTCGTGTGCGACGGCGTCGGGCGCGCGTACGCGGCCGCCGCACCGGACGGTGCGCGGGCGCCGCCCTCCCTGGCCGAACTCCAGCTCCTGCGGATATAGACACCGCCCCCGCGCCGCGCTGCCCGAGCGTGACGCGGTGCACCGGCATGTCGATCACCCCCCTCGGAGCAGGAGTTCACGCATGAACAGCATTCGTACCCTGGCACGCCGTTCCGCCCTGGTGGCGGCGACGGTCACCGCCGCGTTCGTCCTCGCCGCCTGCGGCGGCGACGGCGGGAGCGGTCACGAGGGCCCGCACAGCTCGGCGCCCGCGAGCGCCGCTGCGGGCCAGGTGACGCACAACGCCCAGGACGTCGCCTTCGCGCAGGGCATGATCCCGCACCACCGGCAGGCGGTGGAGATGGCGCGCCTGGTCGCCGGACGGTCCGCTTCGGCCGAGGTCGAGGACCTGGCCGCACGCATCGAGAAGGCGCAGGACCCGGAGATCACCACCATGACCGGCTGGCTGAAGGCCTGGGGCGAGGAGGTGCCGGAGTCGATGCCCGGCATGGACCACTCGGCGCACTCCGGCATGCCCGGGATGATGGACGGCCAGGACATGACGGAGCTGGAGAAGGCATCCGGCACGGCGTTCGACAGGATGTTCCTGACCATGATGGTCGAGCACCACGAGGGCGCCGTGGAGATGGCCGGGACCGAGAAGGCCAAGGGCCGCTACGCCCCCGCCAAGGCACTGGCCGACGACATCGTCACCGGGCAGAGGGCCGAGATCAGCGAGATGAACAAGCTCCTCGGCAAGGACTGACCCGCCTCACCGGTCCGCACGGACCCTGCCCGGGTGACGCCCCTCAGGCATCCTCGGGCGGGGTCTCCCCGGCCGGGGCCTCATGGGCGTGTTTCAGTGCCGAGCGGGCGTCCACCTGGTCGGGACCGGTCATCCGCGACCAGTAGCGATGGGTGCTGACGAACACGGCGAGCTCGCGCTCGCGCTGCCGGAGCTTCTCCACCTCGGCCTGCTCGTCCGCCGACCAGCCGGGCGAGGCCGGGCGCTCGACCTTGCGCCAGCCGTTGTCGTCGCTGAATCCGTCGAGTGGCTCGACGGACCAGGGAAGCCTCTTCAGCAGGGCCGACAACTCGGCCCGGACCTGATGCAGTTCCTCCTGACCGGCGAGGAGATCACTGGGAAAATCATAGGTCGTAGCCACGCCTCAATGATACGCCTGTTCGATTTTGAGGCGCGCGTTCCCCGAGGGGTTCACGCGAAAGGGTGGCTCCGCCGCCGGGGTCGACCGTCAGACCCCTGGCCTACCGTGAACAGCATGGACGGAGTGGACGTGCGGGCCGGCCGGGGCGGGGAGCGGGTGCGCCCGGTGCCCCGGGCGGACGGGGGTCCACGGTCCTTGCACAGGGCCGACGGCAGGGCCGACTGCCCCGGGACGGCCTTCGAACATCCGAAGGGCCGCCGGCTGCGAACGAGCGCTTGGCGGGTGGACCTGGAGAGGGGAGACTGACGTCATGTGCCGCAGCATCAAGACACTGCGCCCGCCGGTGCTGGCCGAGGAGGTCACCGAGGACGAGATCAGGGCCGCCGCCCTGCAGTACGTGCGCAAGGTGTCCGGCTTCCGTGCGCCCGCCGCGCACAACCGGGAGGTCTTCGAGCAGGCCGTGGAGGCCGTCGCCGGAGCCACCGCCGACCTGCTGGCCGGCCTGGAGATACGGGGAGGCGCCGGCGCCCGCCGGGCCTCGTGACACCCGACGGGGCGACGTGCGCCGACGTGGTGCCGGAGTACGCCGCCCTCGGCGGGACGAGCTGCGCGACCGTGTCGCCGTGGCCGTGCGCACCCCGTTCGCCGCGTTGGCCGAGCCGGTCATGAGGGGTGCTTCTCGCCTGTTCAGAGACTGCGGGCGGTGACGTCGCCGTAGGCGGTGGTCGCGTGGATGGTCAGGTCGGCGTCGGCACCGTCGGCGTTCTTGAGGGCGTTGTGGATCCGGCCGTAGGTGGTGCCGGCGTCCAGGGAGGCGGAGACTCCGCGGGCGGCGCCCACCGAGATCTCGCCGGACTCGGTGCGCAGCGTGACCGCGCCGCGCACGGCCTCGGTGATGCGGAGGTCGCCCTTCTGGGTGCTGATCTCCGCGGGACCGCCCAGGCGGCCGACCGAGATGTCCCCGGCCTGGAGGGCGAGGCGGGCGCTCGCGGCCTCGTCGAGCTTGACCGAGCCGTGCGCGCCCTCGAAGGTGACATCGCCGAGCCGTCCGACGCCCCGGATCTCGGCGTCGGCCGTCTTCGCCTCGACGTGGGAGCCGGCGGGCAGCTGGACGGTCACCTCGACGGATCCGGAGGGACCGAAGGCCTGGTTCTTCGCCGCCGGGGTGTCGATCCGCAGGACGCCGTCGGCGTACACGGCCCTGGTCTGCTCCGCCGCCTTCACGTCGCGGCTCTTCGAGGCGTTCGCCGGGAGGATCTCCACCACGGTGTCGGCCCGGTCGGCGGCGATGAACCGGATGCGTCCCGCGGGGATGTCGAGGACGGCGGAGACCGGGGCGGGGGTGTCGAACTTCTGCATCGTGCTCTCCTTCGGGCCGTTGTTTCTGACATGGGAAACGCTACGTTGCGTTCAACTGGCTGACAACATGCTTGTTGCGTATTGCTGGCATCAATGCAGGTCATAGCGATTAAAGTGTTGCAATGGAGTGCGGTTTAATGCAACGACTCCCGCCTCGTGCATTGCAATGAGCTGTAGGTGAACGCTATGCTGGACCGCCATTGACCATGAAGGAGGCCGCGATGCCGGGCGGCAGGCTCACCCAGCAGGAACGCCAGCAGATCGCACTCGGGCTGGCCGACGGCCTCGCCTACGCGGAGATCGCCCGCCGGCTCGACCGTCCGACCTCGACTATCACCCGTGAGGTGATGCGCAACGGCGGCCCCACCGCCTACCGGGCCGACCTGGC
Organism: Streptomyces sp. AC627_RSS907; assembly: GCF_019049165.1. Classification (NCBI taxonomy): domain Bacteria; kingdom Bacillati; phylum Actinomycetota; class Actinomycetes; order Kitasatosporales; family Streptomycetaceae; genus Streptomyces; species Streptomyces sp. AC627_RSS907. Next base: position 81,625 of record NZ_JAGMUE010000064.1, on the reverse strand, counting down.
CCACCGCGCCACCGAACGCCGCACCCAGCGGCGCGTGCAGACCGCGCGCCAGGGGGCGCAGGCGTCCCCGCAGCCCCATGGGCGCGATGCGGAGGCCGTGCGCGAGTACGAGGAGGCGTTCACCACCGTCTTCATGCAGGCGGGCACGCCCAAGATGATGTCCCGGGTGCTGGCCTGCCTCTACACCACCGACGCGGGCAGCCTCACCGCGTCCGAGCTCGTCCAGCGCCTCCAGGTCAGCCCGGCGTCGATCTCCAAGGCGGTCGCGTTCCTCGAGAGCCAGGGCCTCGTCCGCCGGGAGCGCGACGAACGCCGCCGCGACCGCTACGTCGTCGACGACGACGTCTGGTACCAGTCGATGATGGCCAGCGCCCGGTCCCTCGCCCAGGTCATCGAGACCGCACGGCAGGGCGTCGGCATCCTCGGCCCCGACACCCCGGCCGCCGCCCGCCTCGAGAACATCGCCCGTTTCCTGGACTTCGTCACCGAGAGCACCGTCCGCGCCGCGGAGCAGGGCCGCGAGGTCCTCCACACGAAACTCGCGGCGGTCCCGGGCGGCACTGTCGCCCCCCGTTCGGACTGAGCCGCCGCCGGCGCGGCCGACGGGCGTGTGCGCACACCGCGAAGGCCTCTGCGATGCCCACGACATGCCCCCGCGAAGCCCACGCCCCGCCTCTACGAAGCCGCCGCCCCGCCTCTACGAAGCCGCCGACAGACCCAGCGGAGCCCCGACTGGGGGACCGTACGAAGCCTCCGACAACCCCCTGTGAAACCCTCGACAGGCTCTCCGGAAACCCCCGACAGGCTTTCCGGAACCCCCGACAGGCTCCACGACGCCTCCGACAGGCCCTACGAAGCCTCCGTGGTCCGCGGCTGGCGGCGCATCAGGTACGCCGCCACCGTCCCGGCGCCGAACAGCGCCACCAGCGATACCGCCGACGCCAGCCAGGTCGCGCCCAGCCACTGGCCGCCGAAGTAGCCGAGGGCGACGCTGTAGGCGGCCCAGGCCAGTCCGGCGAGGGCCGACCAGGGAAGGAACTCGCGGACCCGGCGGTGGGCGGCGCCGGCGACGAGGGAGACGACCGACCGGCCGGCCGGGGCGAAACGGGCGAGCACGACGAGGGCGCCGCCGCCACGCGCCAGGGCGCCGCCGAGACGTTCCTGCGCCGTGGTCAGCCGGCGGGAACGGGCGATCGCGCGGTCCAGGCGGGGCCCGCCGCGCCAGGCGAGGCGGTAGACCGCCAGGTCGCCGAGGACGGACGCGGTCGCCGCGCACAGTGTCAGCACCAGGATGTCGGGGACGTCCTGCGGGACCCGCCCGGCAGCCGCCGCGCCGGAGCCCGCTGCCGCCGCGGTGGCGGCCGTGATCACCAGGACGCCGCTCGGCAGCACCGGCAGGAAGATGTCGAGGAGGACCGAGACGGCCACCAGTACATAGATCCACGGACTGCTGACCAGGGAGCCGATGCTCCCGAGACCCTCTCCCACCACAACTCCCCGTTACTCCCCCGTGGGCCGGGCCTTGCCGCGAGACGCGGGGACGGCAGGAGCGGCCGGTGACAGCCATACAGCGTACGCCTGGGGTGTGACAGAGGGTTCACAGGGGGCTCGAGTGCTCGGTACGCGGTGTTCACCCGGACAGCGGTGCCCCTCCCCGGGCGGAGGGGCACCGCTGTCCGGGGGAGGGGCACCGCTGTCGGTGGGAGAGGCGCCGCTGTCAGGGAGGAGCGGGGCGCCGCCGCGGTCGGCTCAGGCCGCGACCGGCGTCTGCCGTTCCGCGGCGGTCTTCTCCTGCTCGGACGCGCGCCGGGCGAACAGGCGGTCCAGGCCGAAGGCGCCGGAGCCGGTGAAGGCCAGCAGCAGGAAGGCCCAGCAGAACATCGCGGAGGCCTCGCCACCGTTCTCCATCGGCCACAGGGCCTCCGGCTGGTGCACCTTGAAGTACGCGTAGGCCATGGAGCCCGAGGAGATGACCGCGGCGGCGCGGGTGCCGAGGCCCAGCATGACGAGGCTGCCGCCGACCAACTGGATCACGGCCGCGTACCAGCCCGGCCAGGTGCCCGCGTCGATCGTGCCGCCGCTACCGGAGGCGCCTCCGAGGACGCCGAAGAGGGAGGCGGCGCCGTGGCAGGCGAAGAGCAGGCCGACGACTATGCGGAACAGGCCGAGGGCGTAGGGCTGGGCGCTGTCGAGGCGTCCGGACATGTGGGGGGTGCTCCTTCGGTCGGACCGGCCGGCGGGCCGGTGGGGACGGGAACCGAGTGGGGTGCCCACGTTAGGTGAGCCTAACGATTGCTTGCAAGTTCAACATTTGGCCATGGCGTGGCGCGTGGTAGCTCGCCTCCTGTGGCCGCTGCCACAGGTGGGAGCGCTCCCATGCCCGGCCGGAGGCCCTTGAACGTGACTCAATTCATACTCGGGCCGTTCGGCCGCTTACGCCAGCTCCCGGTCCGTGATCATCCGCAGCACGGTCGTGCCGTCGCGGTCCGCCCGCGCCTGCTCCAGGCGCAGCCGGGCCGAGCGCCCCCGCAGGGTCAGCGTCATGATCTGGTTGCCGAACCAGGGGCCTCCGGTCTTGCGCCAGCGGACCGGCGGTGGCGCACAGCGTCCGTGCCGGGCGATGCGCCGCCCGAGGGCACGCGCGGGGGCGCTCCAGCCGAAGCGGAAGCCGAGGCGGATCGAGAGCGGCACCGAGTTGTGGACGGGGGAGCAGGTGAGCTGCGCCACCCGGGCGTCGGGCGCGCGGCCCGGCCAGGACGGCTCGGCCACGTAGGCGTGGTGGACGTCGCCCGACAGCACGCTCACCGTGGCGGGCGCCCCGGGCCCCGTACCGGCCTCGGCGATCAGGCCGGCGAGGGCGTCGAAGGAGGACGGGAAGGCGGACCAGTGCTCCAGGTCGGCCCGCTGCCTGATCCGCTCCCCGAGCCGGGCCCAGCGCGCGCCCCGTTCGCCGCCGCACAGCGCGGCGTTCCACGTCTCGACGTCGTGCACCAGGTGGGGCAGCAGCCAGGGCAGGGAGGTACCGATGAGCAGGTGGTCGTAGGAGTCCCGCCCCTCCAGGATCTGCTCGCGCAGCCAGGCGGCCTCGCCCGGGTCGAGCATCGCGCGGCGGTCCTCGTCCAGAACGCGCGCCGCGCGGGAGTCCACCATCAGCAGCCGTACGCGGCCGAAGTCGCGGCGGTAGCTCCAGCGGACGGCGGCCGGGTCGGCGTCCGCCCGCGCGGCGAACGCACGCAGCGCGTCGGTGCCGTCGGGGGTCTCGCGGACGGCGGCGTAGAGGGGGTCGGCGGCCAGCTCGTCCGGGGAGAGGTTGCCCAGTTGCTGGTACACCCAGTAGGACATCAGCCCGCTCAGCAGCCGTTCCCGCCACCAGGGCGTGGCCCGCATGCCGGCCAGCCAGGCGGCGGAGGTGTTCCAGTCGTCGATGACGTCGTGGTCGTCGAAGATCATGCAGCTGGGCACGGTGGACAGCAGCCAGCGCACCTCGGGGTCGAGCCAGGACTCGTAGTAGAGGCGGGTGTACTCCTCGTAGTCGGCGACCTGGTCGCCGGGAGGTTCCTTCAGGTCGCGGCGGCCGGCGATCCAGTGGCGCGTGGCGTCGGAGGTCTCGTCGGCGTACACCTGGTCGCCGAGCAGGAGCAGCACGTCGGGGCGCGCGCCCCGCGGGTTGGCCGCGATGCGTGCGGAGAGGGTGTCCAGCGCGTCCGGGCCCACCCGGTCCTTCCCGCCGGCGGGCGGCGCGGCCCAGCGGCAGGAGCCGAAGGCGACGCGCACGCCCTCGTGCTCCGGGCGTGTGGCGATCACCGAGGGCGGGAAGCGCGAATCGGGCGGCGGCCACACACGGGTGCCGTCGAGGAGCACCTCGTACTCCGTGGCCGTGCCGGGTGTCAGGCCGCTCACCGGGACCAGGGCGTAGTGGTGGCCCGCGATGTGGAAGGTGCGGGTCGTGCCGCGGCTGCCGTCGGCACAGCGCACCTCGGCGGCGCAGGGCCGGTCCGTCTCGACCCAGACGGTCGCGCGGGAGCCGTCGGTGTACCTCAGCAGTGGTCCCAGGCGCAGTCCGGCCATGGTGATCCCCTCCTCCGTCGCCCCGTACGGTACGGAACGACGGAGGCCGGCGGGGAGGCTCCGCGCCGAACGCGTGCGGGGCGGGGCGTCAGCAGCTCGCGAGGTGGTTCTGCAGCGCCGACTTCTCGGCGGAGTCGACGGAGAGGCCGTAGTAGTACTTCACCTGGACCCAGGCGCGGACGTACGTGCAGCGGTAGGCGGTGCGCGAGGGCATCCAGGTGGCCGGGTCCTGGTCGCCCTTGGCCTGGTTGACGTTGTCGGTGACCGCGATGAGCTGGGGGCGGGTCAGGTCGTTGGCGAAGGCCTGGCGCCGCGAGGTCGTCCAGGAGCCGGCGCCGGAGTCCCAGGCCTCGGCGAGCGGGACGAGGTGGTCGATGTCGACGTCGGAGGCGGCGGACCAGGTGGCGCCGTCGTAGGGGGAGTACCAGCTGCCGCTGGTGGCGGCGCAGGAGGAGTCGGTGACGACGCCGGAGCCGTCGCGCTTGAGGACGGTCTCGCGGGTGTTGCAGGAGCCCGACTGCGTGATCCAGTGCGGGAAGAGGTCGCGGTCGTAGCCGGTGCGGTTCTCGGTGGCCACGGTGAGGGAGGCGAGGTAGGTGCGGGCGGTGGCGGCGCTGACCGGGGTGGGGAGGGCGGCGGAGGCGGCCGGGCCGTTGAGGAGCCCGGCGGAGGCTATGAGTCCGGTGAACGCGGCGAGGAAACCGAGCCGTCGACGCGCGTAGAACTTCGGCATGCGAACTCCCGTTGGCTGTGGGGGTGTTGGGACGCGGGCAGGGGAATGCTCGCGACGCCGCATGGCGTACAGGTGTGCGGCCGGTAAGAAGTTAGTGACGTGTGCATGGCACGTCTACAGGTGTGACCGCAAGTGCGACGGGGCGTTCGTCCCTCGGTGCCGTCCGGGGGTTCGCGTACTATGGACGGCGCAGAAGGGGAGTAGCTCTTCGCCGGACCGTCGACATACTGCTCAGCTCGTCTGAGCCGGCGCCCGGAGGCAGGCCTCGCACGCGGGGCCGGCCAGCGAGACCTTCGGCAAGCAGTGCACGCCCGCGCCCTACGGCGGGGGCGACCGTGTGCTGCCGTGCCGAGGTGTCCGCAGCGCAGGACCAGCACTCTCGGCGGGGCGGCCCCGACCGATAGAGGAACCCTTGATCAGCCTGACCGTGACGGCAGTCGTCTTCGGCGTCGTCTTCCTCGCCGAACTGCCGGACAAGACCGCGCTCGCCGGCCTCGTCCTCGGCACCCGTTACCGGGCCTCGTACGTCTTCGCCGGCGTGGCCGCCGCGTTCGCGCTGCACGTCGTGCTCGCGGTCGCGGCCGGCAGTGTGCTGACGCTGCTGCCGCAGCAGATCGTGCACGCGCTCACCGGTGTGCTGTTCCTGGGCGGCGCCGCCGTGCTGCTCATGAAGAAGGACGACGAGGACGAGGAGATCCGCAAGCCGGAGGACCAGTCCTTCTGGAAGGTCTCCGGGGCGGGCTTCATGCTCATCCTGGTCGCCGAGTTCGGTGACCTGACGCAGATCATGACGGCCAACCTCGCGGCCCGCTACGACGATCCGCTCTCCGTCGGCCTGGGCGCGGTGCTCGCGCTGTGGGCGGTGGCCGGGCTCGGCATCGTCGGCGGCAAGGCCCTGATGAAGCGGGTGCCGCTGCGGCTGATCACGAAGGTCGCGGCACTGCTCATGCTGGGCCTCGGCGTGTGGAGTCTGTGGGAGGCGGTCGCCGGCTGAGCGGCGCGGCCGGCGCGTCCGCCGCGCGGGCCGGGCGGTGGGCGGACCGGACCGTGGGTGAGCCGGACCGTGGGTGAGCCGAACGGTTCGTGAACGTTCGGGTGGGGCGGTGGCGCGATGCCCCTTCTGTTTTGTACCGTGGATGAACAAAGTGGCCCCCGCCCGTTCTCCCTGACCGGCGGGCGGGGCCGCCTTGTTCCCTCCCGCGTCTTGGAGTCTGCCGATGACGGCCACCACCGTTCTCACCGCCCGTGCCCTGCTGCTCGACATGGACGGCACCCTCGTCAACTCGGACGCCGCCGTCGAGCGCGTCTGGCGGCGCTGGGCCGGCCGGCACGGGCTGGACGGCGACGAGGTCATGAAGGTCGTCCACGGGCGGCAGGGGTACGCCTCGATGGCGCTGCTGCTGCCGGACCGGCCCATGGAGCAGAACCACGCCGACAACGCGCGCATGCTCGCCGAGGAGACCGCCGACACCGAGGGCGTCGTCGCGATCCCCGGGGCGCCGGAGTTCCTCGCCTCGCTGCGTGGGCTGCCGCACGCCCTGGTGACCTCGGCCGACGTCCCGCTGTCCACCGCGCGGATGGCCGCCGCCGGTCTCGCCCTGCCCGACGTCCGCGTCACCGCCGAGTCCGTCGGCGCCAGCAAGCCCGATCCCGAGGGCTTCCTCAAGGGCGCCGCCGAACTGGGCGTCGCCCCGGCCGACTGCATCGCCTTCGAGGACTCCGGCGCCGGCATCACGGCCGCGCGCGCCGCCGGGATGCGCGTCGTGGGGATCGGCCCGCGAGCCGGTGAGCACGGGCCGGACGTGGTCGTCGAGGACCTGACACGGGTCCGCGTGGAAGCCGGCGCGGACGGAGCGCTGCGGCTGCACATCGGCTGACGGGGGCCGGAGCCGGGGGCGAACCCGCCGGCGGCTGCCGTAGCGGGGGCGAGCCCGCCGACGGCTGCCCTGGTCGGGGGTGAGCCCCGTCGGCGCCCGCCGTGCGCGTGGCCGCTCCTGCCCTGTGGGGCCTGGCGCGGCGCGCCTCCGCGCCGACGGCGCCGGTGTGCGTGCCCCGGGGAGCCGCGCCTCCGGCGGCCGGGCCCGGGACCGTGGCCCTCCTGCCCTCTCCTGCCCGGGCCCTCGGTCCACGGCATCGGCGCCCGCGCCCTGCCTACGACCCCCGTGTCTCCGACTCCAGTTGGCGGCGGGTGGCCGGGCCGTACACGCCGAGTTCGTCCGAGCTGATGCCGCGGGACCACTGGTAGGTGCGGACCGACTCCTCGACCTGGTGGGTGTAGGTGCCGTCGATGGCGCCGTTGTAGAGCCACACCCTGGCCAGGCGCTGCTGGAGGTCGGCGACCGCGGGTCCGCGGTCGCCGCGTTGCAGCGCGGCGCCGTCGTCGGGGCCGAGGTCCTCCCCGTCGGTCTCCTCCGCCGGGTCGGTGGTCGGTGTCGTCGTCGGGCTCTGCGTCGGCTCGGCCGACCGGGACGGCGTGGGCGACGCGTTCGACGCCGACGGGGACGGCGAGGCCGACGGACTCGCACTGGGGGACGCGGAAGCGGAGGCGGAGCCGGAGGCGGACGGCGACGCGGAGGTCGGCGGGGCGGACGTAGGGCTCGGCGTGGGTGACGTCGAGGTCTTGGTGGCCGACGGGTCCGGCACGCTCGCCCTGACCTCGTCCGGCAGCGCCCCGTCCCGCGACGGGGACTCGTAGGAGAACAGACCGCTCGCGAATCCGGCCACGCCCACCACGACCACGACCGCCCCCGCGGCACTGAGCAGTACACCCCGGCGCCGTCCGCGCGGCGGACGCCCGCCGCCACCGTCCGGGCCGGGTCCCCCGGGCGTGGCCGGTCCCACGGGGCCGGAGGAGGTGGCGGCCGAGGTCTCGAACAGGCGCAGGTCGTGCGCGCTGGGCGGGCCCGCCGAGGGCGCCAGGGGCGTGGGCAGCACCGTGGTGGCCTCCGTGGCGACGGGCAGCACCGTGGTGGCCTCCGTGGCGGCGGGCAGCACCGTGGTCGCTTCCGTGGCGGCACCGTCGGGCGGCTCGGCGCCGACGGCGCGCAGGGTCATGGTGGCGTCCGGGTCGGGTGTGGGCGCGGACGCCGGGGCGCCGGACGTCGGGGCGCCGGACGTCGGTGTGCCGGGCGCCGGCGACGCGGACGGTGGGGTACCGGGCTCGCCGGTCCCGTCCAGCTCCACGTACGGTCGTATGCGCAGCGGGTCGAAGTCCTCCGCCGCGGCCGCCTGTGCCGTGCGCGCGTCGCGCAGGGCCTCGGACGCCCGTGCGCCACAGGCGCAGGAGGGCGTGTTGTCCGCCCCCCTGGCCGTTCCGCACTCCGGGCACGGGTGCCCCGGGGCCGCCCCTTGCGGCTCCTGCGACGGCTCCTTCTGCTGCTCCACGCGTTCGTCCCTCCCCTCGCGACGCCTCGCGACTCCCCTCGCGAACTCCAGAGATTATGCAGATTTTCTCCATACTCCCGCGCGTACGCCCCCGGAACACCGGCTTCCTCCAGGACTGAACGGGCCATATCCGGACACACCCACCAAGGTGGAGAGGTGTGCGACGGCACTGCTGAGACACCGTGGGAGGTTTCGATGGCACCACGCGAGACGACGGAGCCGGCGCGGCCCGCGGAGCAGGGACGCAGGGGCGAGGGACAGGAGCAGGTCGCCGGTGGAGTGCTCGTCTCGATCGGAGCCCTGCTCCTCGGCATGCTGCTCGCCGCCCTCGACCAGACCATCGTGTCGACGGCGCTGCCCACCATCGTCAGCGACCTGGGCGGCCTGGAGCACCTGTCCTGGGTGGTCACCGCGTACCTGCTGGCCGCGACCGCCGCGACCCCGCTGTGGGGCAAGCTCGGCGACCAGTACGGGCGCAAGAAGCTGTTCCAGGCGGCCATCGGGATCTTCCTGGTCGGCTCGGCGCTGTGCGGCGTGGCACAGAGCATGCCCGGGCTGATCGCCTTCCGCGCCCTGCAGGGCCTGGGCGGCGGTGGCCTCATGGTGCTGTCGATGGCGATCGTCGGCGACCTGGTCCCACCCCGTGAACGCGGTCGGTACCAAGGGCTGTTCGGCGCGGTCTTCGGCGCGACCAGCGTGCTCGGGCCGCTGCTCGGCGGAGTCTTCACCGAGCATCTGAGCTGGCGCTGGGTCTTCTACGTCAACCTGCCCGTCGGTGTCGTCGCCCTCGCCGTGATCGCCGCGGTCCTGCACATCCCGCGCCGGGCCACCCGGCACACCATCGACTACCTCGGCACCCTCCTCATCGCCTCCGTCGCCACCTGCCTGGTGCTGGTGGCCTCGCTCGGCGGCACGACCTGGGCCTGGGGTTCACCGCAGATCATCGGCCTGGCGGCGCTGGGGGGCGTCCTCGCCGTCGTGTTCGTGGCCGTCGAGCGCCGGGCCGCGGAGCCCGTCCTGCCCCTCAAGCTCTTCCGCGTCCGCACCTTCACGCTCTCCGCCGTCATCAGTTTCATCGTCGGCTTCGCGATGTTCGGCGCGCTGACCTACCTGCCGACGTACCTCCAGGTCGTGCAGGGTGTCAGCCCGACCCTGTCCGGTGTGCACATGCTGCCGATGGTGGTCGGCGTGCTGCTGGCGTCGACCGGCTCCGGGCAGATCGTCAGCCGCACCGGCCGCTGGAAGGTGTTCCCCGTCCTGGGGACCGCCGTCACCGCGCTGGGCCTGCTCCTGCTGCACCGGCTCGACGAGAACAGCTCGACCGCCGAGACGAGCGCGTACTTCTTCGTCTTCGGCCTGGGCCTCGGCCTGGTGATGCAGGTCCTCGTCCTCATCGTGCAGAACGCGGTCCCGTACGAGGACCTCGGCGTCGCCACCTCCGGCGCGACCTTCTTCCGCTCCATCGGCGCGGCCTTCGGCGTCGCCGTCTTCGGCACGGTCTTCGCGGGCCGCCTCGGCGACCGGCTCGCCGACGCGCTGCGGGGCGAACGGCTCCCGCCCGGCGTCTCCGCCGAGACCCTGAAGGCCGACCCGGGCGGCATCGGAGCCCTGCCGCCCGCGCTGCGCCCCGAGGCGCTGCACGCCTACGCCACCTCCATCACCGACGTCTTCCTGTACGGCGCCCCGGTCGTCCTCCTCGGCTTCGTGCTGGCCTGGTTCCTCAAGGAGGACCGGCTGCGCGGCTCCGTCACGGCACCGGACGGCACGCAGACCCTCGCCAGCAACCCGGTGGAGCGCTCCTCGCACGACGAGGTGTGCCGCGCGCTGTCCGTGCTGGGCACCCGCGAGGGCCGCCGGGAGATCTACCGGCGGATCACCGCGCGGGCGGGCTACGACCTGCTGCCGGCGTCGAGCTGGATGCTGCTGCGGGTCCGGAGGTACGGCCGGGTCGAGCCGGCCGTCCTCGCCGAGCGCGGTCCGGTCCCGCTGACCACCCTCATGGCCGCCGCCCGCCAGGTGGAGGAACGGCAGCTCGCCGTCCGTGAGGGCCCCGACCTGGTCCTGACCGACCGGGGGCGGGAGGTCGCCGAGCGGCTGGCGCGGGCCCGGGAGGACTCCCTGGCCGAGCTGCTGGGCGACTGGTGGGGTCCGGACCGCCCGACCGACCTGACGCGGCTCGTGAAGGAGCTCACCGGCGAGCTGTGCGGCTCGGAGCGGGAGCGCCCGCGCGATCAGCGCGCACCGGTACGGGTCTGAGCCCCGCCGGACTCGCCCCAGCCGGATCCCTCCGTCGGACCCGCCTCAGCTGGATCCCTCCGTCGGACCCGCCTCAGCCGGTCCCCCCTCCGGACCCGCCTCAGCCGGTCCCCTCGCCGGACCCGCACGACCAGCCGCGTCCCGCCGGACCCGCCCGAGCCGGTCCCCCGCCGGACCCGCGCGACCAGCCGCGTCCCGCCGGACGCGCCGGGCCCGCCCGGGCCAGGGAGTCAGGCGGCGCGCGTGAGCGGCCTCACGAACCAGTGCTCGGCGTAGGGGGCCTCCTTGTACGCCTCGGTCTCCGTGTAACCGAGGCGCGCGTACAGGGCGCGGGCCTCGACGAGGTCGCCGCGCGTGTCGAGGACCATCCGCGAGGCCCCGAGCGCCCGTGCCGCGTCCTCGGCGGCCCGCACGAGCAGCGCGGCGCCGCCCCGGCCGCGCATCCCCGGGTCCAGGAACACCCGGGTGAGCTCGGCGGTGGTGGCGTCCAGCAGCCGCACGCCCGCAGTGCCGGCAGGTTCGGCGCCGTAGCGGGCGACCAGCAACTGTCCCCGGGGCGGCACGAGGTCGGCGCCGGAGTGGGCGGCGATCTCCCGCTCCAGCTCGTCCGGGTCGGTGGACCGCCCCTCGTGCAGCAGGTACCAGCGGTCGCTGACCTCCGTGTAGTACGCGCGCCAGAGGGCGGCGGCGACGGGGGAGTCGTACGGTTCCGGGGCGACGGTCCAGGTCATGACGGGCATTGTCGGGACGGACCGGCCCGGTGCGCGAGCGTATTTTCCCATCGCTGTGCCGCCGGTGCGCGCCGCGCGCCGTTTGAGGGCGGACTCCGGGGCAACCCGAACGGCGAACCGGCCCGCTCGGAAAGCCGGCAGGCCGAGAACCCGGAAGGCACTCATGTCCACTGGCGTGATCATCGCTTTGATCGTGGTCGTGGCGGTCGTGCTCGTCGTCGCGGCCGTCCTCGCCCTGCGCGCACGGGGCTCCCAGCACGGCGGAAACCTGAAACGGCGCTTCGGGCCCGAGTACGACCGGGCCGTGGCCCGGCACGACGGCGACACCAAGGCCGCCGAGCGCGAGCTGGCCGGGCGTGTGGAGCGGCACGGGGCGCTGCGCGAGAGGCCACTGGAACCGGCCGAGCGCGAGCGTTTCGAGGCGCGCTGGACCGCGGCCCAGGAGCGCTTCGTCGACTCCCCGCGGGAGGCGGTCGGCGAGGCGGACCGGCTGCTCGCGGAGCTGGCCGCCGCCCGGGGCTTCCCGGACGGCGCGCAGTACGAGGAGCAGCTCGCGGCGCTGTCCGTGCACCACGCCCACCACGTCGAGGGCTACCGGCGCGTGCACCGCGTGACCCACGCGCGCGTGGACGGGGCACAGGACAGCGGCGCGGGGACGGAGGAGATGCGCGCGTCCATGGTGGAGGCCCGCGCGCTGTTCGAGGACCTGGTGCGTCCGGACCGCCATGACGGCGGCCGGCACCGTGCCGGGACGCACGGCGCCGGTCCGGCGCCGGCCCGCGCGCACCACACGTGGTCGTTCCACAAGAGCCGGCCGAAGGAGAGTTGAGGCAGATGTCCGAGGCGAACCGGCAGCCCGGCGGCATCCCCGTCGAGCGAGAGGGGCAGACACCGGACGCCCGCGGCGAGACGGCCCTGGGCACCGGCCCGGGTCCGGCGGGCGGCGCGGACCATGCGTCCCGTGCGGGCGGCGCGGCACGTGCGCCCGGGACGGGCGGCGAGACGGCGGCGGGCGCGGGCGCGGCGCCGGGCATCGGCCAGTGGGCCGGCACCGGCCCGACGGGCGGCACCGGCACGGGCCCGGCGCCCGGCACGGCCCCGGCGGGCGGCGCGGGATGGGCGCCCGGTACGGGCGGCGGGACGGCACCGGGCACCGGCCCGGCAGCCGCTCCGGGCCCGGCGGGGGCTCCGCACCCGGCGCCCGGCACGGCCCCGGCGGGCGGCGCGGGACGGGCGCCCGGTACGGGCGGCGAGACATCGGTGGGCGGGGGCCCGGCACCGGGAACCGGCCAAGGAGCCGGTACAGGCCCGACGGGCGGCACCGGCCCCGCACCCGGCGCGGAGCCGGCGCGCGGTGCAGGACCCGGGGCCGGCGGCAAGCCGGTGTCCGGGGAGCGGGACGGGGCGGCGGTGGGCGCCGGGACGCTTCTCCCGAGTGAGGAGTGCGGCGAGCTGGGGCAGCGGCTGCAGCACGCGGTGGTGGGGTTCGTCGACGCGCCCCGGGCCTCCGTCGAGGAGGCCGACCGTGTCCTGGAGGAGATCACCACCCGCTTCACGGACGCCGTGACGCGCCGACGCCGCGACCTGCGCACGTCCTGGCAGAACACCGGCGACGACAACCGGGCGACCAGCACCGACACCGAACAACTCCGCCTCGCCCTGCGGGACTACCGCGAGCTGGCGGACCGTCTGATGCGCCTGTGACGCGCGGACGTCACCGATCCGCCCGGCGCTCCCGCCACTGCCGTACGACCTCTTCGACGTCGTAGGGCTTCAGACCCAGCGGGGGGCCGGGCGGCGGCTTGAACATGACGTCGCGGATCTTGACGTTGATCTCCTCGACGATCCTGCGGACGATCCGCTCCGACGGAGCCTTCGCCGCCGCCTCCAGGGCGTCCTCCGCCTCCTTGCGCAGCGCCAGCGTGGGCGGCAGCACGGAGAAGCCCTCGCGGGCCATCTTCCGCTTGATCCACCACAGCTCGTCGTACGTGCTGTCCACCTCGCTCGGGAGGGGCTTGCCCGCGCCGGGCAACTGGTCGAACTCGCCGCGCGCGTCCGCATCGCGGATCTGCTTGTCGACCCAGGACTCGAAGTCGACGCCGGGTGGCTTTCGCTCGGTCATGGACCCATTGTGCCGGACATCACCGCACCGCCCGATCTATCATGCGGCGGCGGTATGCCGACGAGGGACGTCTCTGAAGGAGCGCACGTGCTCGAACTCACCATGGCCGCCGTCACCGCGGCGGACGCGGGCGCCACGGCCGGCATGCAGATGGCCGAGGCGCCCAGCGAGCCGGGCGCGGCGGTGCGGGTGGGCCGGGACAGGTCCGTGTGCCGGCTGGTGACGCCGGACGACTGGCTGTTCGTCTCCCGGGTCCACCTGGAGTTCCGGTGCGGCCCCGACGGCACGTGGCAGGTGACGTGGTTGCGGGGCTCGCAGCCGGACCCGGCCTCCGACGTGCGGCTCGTGACGGGCGCGCACGCGCGGTCCCTGCCCTACGGCGGCATCACGCCGCTGCCGAGGGGCGGCAGCGGCGAGATCGTGGTGCAGGACCGCACGGGGCCGCGCAGCGTCAACGTCGGCTTCCACCACGAGGTGTGAGACGCGGGGGCCGGGACGCGCGCCGTCACGGACGGGGGCCGGTCAGGCCAGCACCCGCGCCGTCACGGACGGGGGCCGGTCAGGCCAGCACCCGCGCCGTCACGGACGGGGGCCGGTCAGGCCAGCACCCGCGCCAGCGCGAACCCGTCGTACCCCTTGCCGCCGACCGTCTGTACGGCCGTACCGCTGAGCCGGGGGTGGCTGCCGATCAGCTCGATGGCGGCGCGGGTGCCCCGCACGTCGTCCTCGGCGCTGTCGGGGTCGGCCACCCGGCCGCCGCGGACCACGTTGTCGATGACGATGAGGCTGCCGGTGCTGGTGAGTTTCAGGGCCCACTCGATGTAGTGCGGGTTGTTGACCTTGTCGGCGTCGATGAAGACCAGGTCGAACGGCGGTGGGTTCTCGTCGGCGAGCTCCGGCAGCGTCTCCAGGGCAGGGCCCACGCGTACGTCGACGAGGGTGTCGAGTCCGGCGCGGGCGATGTTGCGGGTGGCGACCTCGGCGTGCCGGACGCTGTGTTCCAGCGTGACCAGGCGGCCGTCGGCGGGCAGGGCACGGGCCAGCCAGATGGTGCTGTAACCGCCGAGGGTGCCGATCTCCAGGATGGTGCGGGCGCCCTGGACCTGGGCGAGGAGCTGGAGGAGTTTGCCCTGGTTGGCGGTGACGTTCACCCGTGGCAGCCCGGCGGCGTCACTGTCCCGCAGGGCGGCCTCCAGCGGGTCGTCGTTCGGGCTGAGGTGGCTGATGAGATAGGCGTCGACGTCGTCCCAGAGCCGCGACTCGCTCATGCCGGGGGCCTCCCGTGTGCGTCGTTAGGTTTTCTAAGTAGATGCGCTAACGAAGATAGCCCCGGGGCGGTGACGTGTCAGTGGATCCGAGGGGTGTGTTGGTGTGTCCCCCGCCGAAGGGGGCGGCGGGGGACACCGTTCGGATCCACGGGCACCGTCCGCTCGGCCGGGAGGCGGCGTCCGTCCTCAGGCCTCCACGGCCGGAGCGGAGCCCGGCAGCGGCCGGCCCGCGGACTCGCTCATGAACCACACCGCCACGCCGCCGACCACGGCCGCGGCCATCATGTAGTAGGCGGGCATCATCATGTCGCCCGTCGCCCCGATCAGCGCCGTCACCACCAGCGGCGTCGTCCCGCCGAACAGCGACACCGACACGTTGAAGCCGATCGACAGCGACCCGTAGCGCACCCGTGTCGGGAACAGCGCCGGCAGCGCGGACGGCATCGACGCCGTGAAGCAGACCAGCAGCAGCCCCAGCGCCGCCATGCCCAGCGCCACCGCCACCAGGCTGCCCTGGCGGATCAGCAGCAGCGCCGGGACGGACAGCAGCAGGAAGCCCGCGCAGCCAGCCGCGATCACCGGCCGCCGTCCGACCCGGTCGGTCAGCGCGCCGGCGAACGGCTGCACGATCATCATCAGCGCCATCACGGCCAGCACGACCAGCAGCCCGTGCGTCTCGTCGTACTTCAGCTCGCTCGTCAGATAGCTCGGCATGTACGACAGCAGCATGTAGTCGGTGACGTTGAAGACCAGCACCAGGCCGACGCAGAGCAGCAGCGTCTTCCACTGTCCGGCGACCATCTCGCGCAGCGGCACCTTCGGCCGGTCCGCCTCCGCCTTCTCGACCTCGGCCGCGAACGCCGGCGTCTCCTCCAGGCGCATCCGCAGGTACAGCCCGATGATGCCCATCGGTCCCGCGATCAGGAACGGGATCCGCCACCCCCACGACGTCAGGTCGCCGTCGGACAGCAGCGCCGTCATCAGGGTCACCAGTCCGGCGCCGCCGATGTAGCCGGCCAGCGTGCCGAACTCGAGCCAGCTCCCGAGGAAACCGCGCCGCTTGTCCGGCGCGTACTCGGCGATGAAGGTGGACGCGCCCGCGTACTCACCACCGGTGGAGAAGCCCTGCACCAGTCGCGCGACCAGCAGCAGGACCGGCGCCCAGACGCCGATCGTCGCGTACGAGGGGATCAGCCCGATGGCGAACGTACCCGCCGCCATCATGATCATCGTGAGGGCGAGGACCTTCTGCCGGCCGACGCGGTCGCCCAGCGGACCGAAGACCATGCCGCCGAGCGGCCGGACCAGGAACGCCGCGGCGAAGGCGCCGAACGTGGACAGGAGCTGGGCGGTCGGGTTGCCCGAGGGGAAGAAGACCTTGCCCAGCGTCACGGCGATGTAGCTGTAGACGCCGAAGTCGAACCACTCCATCGCGTTGCCCAGCGCCGCGGCCTTCACGGCACGCTTGACGAGCGCGGGGTCGGTGGCGGTGGGAGCGGCGCCGGACGCGGCCGAGGGGGCCGGTGCCGGAGACGGCGACCGGTTCGTGCGGGACGGGTGAGCGGCGACGGGGGCAGCCGACAAAACTTCGCTCGCCTACTTTCGACGGGGGCAGGGACACCACGACCCGCACGGCGGCACTGTCGCCGGGCCGGAAAAAGACCCGCGACACACGCCGCAGGCCGAAAAGCGACCATAGGCGCTGATGCGCCGCTTACGCCCGGTACGCCTGTCGTCGCACAGTGCACCAAAACGGCGCGCACGCAGGGACGTCTGCGGGTCGCGGTGCGCGTTTTCCGGCCATGACCTGTGATCCTTCTCGCTCCCACGGGAGGCGCCCGGACGGCTCCCGCACTATCGTCGTCCGAACGACCGTCGAACGGATGCCGAACGAATAGTCGAACGTATGGTCGAGTGAAGGGCCGGCCGGGCGGCCTGGCGGTCGGAAAATACGGGGCAAAGCGGGCGCCGGTCAGGTGGAACGAGGGTTGCCTGCGTCTGCCTCCGGGGGTGGTGCGAGCCTCGTAGGGTTCGCAAGGACAGCACTCCGCGTACACCGGCGCGGGACGAGCGGGGCGGGAGGCCGACGAGGCGTGGCGAATGCGGAGCACAGTGGGCGACCGGCGGAGGCTTTCGGAGCCCCCGCCGTCGATGCGACCAGAGCGCGGCTGCGCCTCACGCGGCTCGGCCTGTGGGCGGTCGCCGCCATCCTCGGCGTGCGGCAGCTGGCCACGGTCCTCGGCACCCCGAGCGGGGAACGGCTGACGGACCTGGAGACCTGGGTCGGGGAACACGGCGTCCTGCACGTGGAGGGGTCCCTGTACGACTCCACGCAGTTCACCGGCACCCCGTTCGTCGGCCTGGTCCTCAAACCCTTCACCCGCGCCGCCGAGCACGCCCTCGGCTGGGGCTGGACCTTCGGCTCACTGCTGCTGGTCGTCGCCCTCGGCCTGGTGGCCGCCCGCGCCCTGCCCCGGCCGGTGGGACGCCGTACCGCGCTGCTGGCGGCGCCCGTGGCCGTCAGCCTGCTCATGCTGTCGCTGCCGGTGCGCAACGCGCTGTGGCTCGGCCAGACCAGCATCATCCCGGTGCTCCTCGTCCTGCTGGGCTGCTTCGCCGTACGCGGTGCGCACAGGGACCGGATCGGGGGCGCGCTGATCGGCGTCGCCGCCGCGTTCCAGCCGACCGTGCTCCTCTTCGTCCCCCTGCTGTGGTTCACCGACCGCCGGCGGGCCGCCGTGTCCACGGGCGTCACGTTCCTCGCCTGCACCGCCCTCGCCTGGGCGGCCATGGCACAGGACTCCTACACCTACTGGGTCCACCACATGGCCGGCGTGGGCCTGGGCGGCGAGGCCGACGACCTCGCCAACCAGTCGCTGCACGGCGCCCTGCTGCGGATCGGCCTCTCCGGCCCCCTGGAGACCGCGCTCTTCCTCGTCCTCGGCACGGCCGTCGCGGTGCTCGCCCTGCGCCGCGCCGTGCGCTACGCCCGCGACGGCCAGCTGCTGCTCGCGGTCGCCGTCACCGGCTGCGCGGCCGTCGTGGTGTCGCCGGCCACCTGGCAGCACCAGCTGCTGTGGGTGCTGCCCGCCGTGGTCGGCCGGGTCGGCAAGCGCGCCTCCGACCGGTACGTGTGGCCGGTCGCCGTCGTCCTGGTGATGACGCTGCCCGCGAAGATGATGCTGCCGGACATGGCGTCCCTCTACCCGCTGCGCGACAACGTCGTGCTGCTCGCGGCGCTGGCCGCCGCCGTGGCGGTGCCCTTCCTGCCCCGGACCTCGCCGTACTTCGACACCCCGGTCCCCACGAGCTACGCGGCCCCGGTCCCGGCCCGCTTCAAGCGCGTCCCGCTGCTGCCCTTCCTGCGCCGGGTCCTCACCCGCCCCAACCTCCTCCTCGAGCTCCTGCTCATCCGGGTCACCTACGCCGCCTACTCCCAGGTTCGCCTGGCGGCGACCGGCGGCAGCAACTCGGCCGGGCGGGCCCGGGCCGAGGAGCACGGCCGGCAGATCCTCGACATCGAGCGCTTCCTGCACATCGACATCGAGCACGCGATCAACCACGCGGTGGTCGGGGTCGGCTGGCTGCGGGGCTTCTTCGACTTCTACTACACGTCGTTCCACTTCGCCGTCCCGCTGACGGTCCTCGGCATCCTGTACTGGCGCCGCCCGGTCGACTACCGCTGGGCCCGCGCGTCCCTCGGCTTCGCCACGCTGCTGGCCCTGGTCGGGTTCTGGCTGTACCCGCTGGCCCCGCCGCGGCTGATGCCGGGGCTCGGGATCATCGACACGGTGCACGGAGTGCAGGACTTCTCGAAGCCGGACTACGGCACGCTGACGCACCTGACCAACCAGTACGCGGCGATGCCGTCGCTGCACTTCGGCTGGTCGCTGTGGTGCGGGCTGGCGATCGCGATCATCGCGCCGAAGGTGTGGATGAAGGCCCTGGGCCTCCTCCACCCCCTCTTCACCGTCGCGGCGATCGTGGCGACCGGCAACCACTGGGTGCTGGACGCGGTGGGGGGCGCGGCCGTGGTCGTGGCGGGCTTCGGCCTCACCTACCTGTTCCAGGGCCCAAGGGCCCGGACGACGACCGCGGCGACCGCGGCCCCCGGCACGGCGGAGGGCGCGGCGGAAACCCCGGCCGGGGCGGCCAGGACAGGCCACTCCGTGGCCGGGGCCCCGGGTGGGGTGGTCAGGGTTCCGGCGTCGTCGGCCGGTGCTTCGGCCCGGTCGTCGGCCGACGGGGCCGGGTCCGGGGCGGATGCGACGGGGACGCCGGCCGGGGCGGTCCCGCGCCCGGGCGACGTGGCCCAGGGCCCGGCCGGGGCGGCCCGGGGCCAAGCCTCCGGGGCGCAGGGCCCGGTCGGGGAGGTCAGGAAGGGGCGGCCGTTGGCCAAGCCTCCGGCCCAGGCGGCCAGGAACCGGGCCGGGGCGGCCGAGGCGTCGGCCAGGACCCCCGCCGAGGTCCCCGCCGAGGTCACGGACCAGGCCCCGTCCGGGGGCACGCCCGCCGCCCCGGGAGCGGACGTCAGCAGTGATCCCGCGCCGTCGGCGAAGGGCCGTACCGGGAGCTGATCCGGTACTCGCCCGGCGCCGGGACGGTCAGCCGTGTGAACTCGCCGTCGCGGGTGAGGCACCCGCCGTCGGTGCGCAGCCACGGCGACCAGGCGACCCGCACGGTCACCGGTCCGGGCCGGTCCGCGCGCAGGACCAGGTCGGTGCTGGTGGTCGTCACGACGGTGCCGGGCGCGGAGACGAGCGGTACGGCGTCCCGCACCCGGTACACCTGCCAGTGCTCGTCCTGCCAGACGGGCTCCAGCCAGTCGGGCCGCAGGTCCGGGTCCCGCACGAGCGCCGCCTCCTCCTCGGCGGGGCCGTCCGGCCTGCCGAGGGGCAGGACGACGAAGCCGACCGCCCAGCGGTCCAGCCAGGCCCGGTACGTGGCCGCGGAGAAGGTGCCGTCGTAGAAGAGGCGCCCGCGTTCCACGTCGAGCTGCCGGTTCCAGCCGCGGGCCATGTTGACGTGCGGGGCGAGCCCGACGGCCTCCCGGTGGTTGCGGGCGGGCACGACCTCCACCCGCGTGCGATCGGCACCGAGTCCGTCCAGCGCCCGCACGACACCCTCCGTCTCGGCGGCCCAGGCGGGCACGACGGTGGACACCCTCAGATCGTCGACGGTCTTCTTCCCCACCCACCCGACGGAGTACACGAGCGCGACGACCAGCAGACCGCACACGAGCCGCCGCAGCCGGGGCGCCGTGAGCCAGGACGGTGCGAACCGGGGCAGCGGGGGGTGGGGCCCGGTGAGCCCGGGAGCGCCGAGCAGCGCCGCGAGCAGCACGGCGGGCGCGAACAGCTCCGCGAACCGCTCGACGTTCGTGCCGACCGGCGAGGCAATGAGGTACGTCAGCACGGTCCCGACGGCGTAGACGGCCCCGCTCCACCGGGCGATCCGCCATGTGCGCGGCGCCAGCACGGCGACGGCGAGGCCCAGCAGGGCCGGCGGCCATATTCGGTCCGCCGCCATGGGCTGCTCCCCGGTGAAGGGGAACAGCAGCGTGGTCAGCCCGACGACGGCGGCGGGCGGTACGAGGAGCACGAGGGCGCGCCCCCAGTCCCGTACGAGCAGGAACGCGGCCCCGACGACGGCCAGGAACAGTCCGGCGACCGGCGAGGCCATGGTGGCGAGCGCGGAGTAGGCGGCGGCGAGGAACAGCCGCCTCTCGCGGGTGAGCAGCACGCAGGCGGCCAGGGCGAAGGCGACGCCGAGCGCGAAGGTCGTGCGCCCCGAGGCGACGTTGCACCACAGGGCGAGGGAGGCGAGCAGCGCGGGCCACAGCGGTGTGCGCACGCCGGCCCGCACGGTCAGCACGGCCGCCAGCCAGGAGGCGGCCAGCCCGGACACCACGGTGACCGTGCGCACGCCGAGCGCGGCCATGAGGTACGGCGAGATCACGCTGTAGTTGGCGGTGTGCATCCCGCCGTACCAGAACAGCCCGTAGGCCGAGGAGCCGTGCCGGGAGGCGAAGTGCGCCCACGCGTCCTGCGCGGCGAGATCACCGCCACCGGTGGCGAGAAACGCCCACCACACCGCGTACAGCGGCACGGTGGGCAGCGTGGCGAGCAGGGGCACGCGATACCGGTGCCCGAAGGCACGCAGGGCGTCGCTCGGCCGTCTGTCCGTACGCCGTTCTGGCCGGGGGACGGTGACTTCGGCAGGGACCACGGTCGGGGCTTCCGTTCGGGTTCGTAGGGCGTGCCCGGCGTGGACACACGTGCGAAGACGATAGAACGAACGGAAACGTTGACCGTGGCCGGCCGTCGCTCAGCCGCCGAGGAGGCCCGGCCGAGGAGGTCCGGCCGAGGAGGTCCGGCCGAGGAGGTCCGGCCGAGGAGGGACGTGACGGCGCCGAGGTCGAGAACGCGCTCACTTACGATGGCGGGGATGACCGCGGGGTGGACCACCCTCCGCCGCAGGGAAGGGGCGGGAGCCGATGAGCCTTCGTCAGTACGAGTACGCCCTGGCCGTTGCCGAGGCGGGCTCGGTGACCGCGGCGGCGGAGCTGCTGCACGTCGCCCAGCCGTCGGTGTCCCAGCAGATTCGCGGCCTGGAGCGGGAACTCGGCGTGCAGCTGTTCGCCCGTACCCCGACGGGACTGGTGCCCACCGTGGTCGGCCGTGCGTTCCTGCGGGAGGCGGAGGTCGCGGTGAACGCGGCGCGGAGGGCGAGGGCGACGGCGCGGGCCGGTGCCGACGAGCTGGTGGGCGAGCTGGTGGTCGCGGTGCAGATGGGCTTCGGCACCCAGCAGCTTCCGGGCGCGCTGGGCGCGCTGCGTCGCCGCTTCCCGCGGCTGGAGGTCACCGTCTTCGAGGAGCCGAGCTCCGCCGAGCTGGACCGGCTGTGCCGCCGGGGTGTGCTGGACCTCGCCCTGATGGCGGCGTGCGAGCAGAGTCCGGACCACGCCCACCACCTCGGCGACGAGGAGTTCGGTGTGGTGCTGGGCGCCGGGCACCGGCAGCTCGCCGCGGACCGGGTCGCGCTGGGCGACCTGGCGGGGGAGCCGTGGGTGAGGTTCGACCGCGACAGCGCGCTCGACAGCGTGCTGCTGCACGTGCTGCGGGAGGGCGCTCTGTCCCCGACGACGGCCGGCCGGGTGTCCCAGACGGCGACGGCCGTGCGCTGGGCCGCCCAGGGGCTGGGGGTGACGCTCGTACCGGCCTCCGCGGTGCCCCACGGGTACGAGCACCTCGTTCGCCCGGTGTTCCCGGCCGTGTCCCAGCCCGTCATCGCCGTGGTCCGGCAGGGCGCGGGCCCGGCGGAGACGGCCCTGCTCGAACTCCTGCGCAAGGAGACCTGGTCCCGGCCCGCCTCCTTCTCGCCGGTTTCCTGACGGACGGGAAGGAGCCGGGTGCCGCCGCCGGGTCAGAGCTGGGTGGCGCCGCCGTCCACGGGGAGCTCGACGCCGGTGGTGTAGGTCGCGTCGAAGGCGAGGAAGGCGGCGGCCCCGGCGATCTCGTCGGGGGTGCCGAAACGCCGCATGGGATTGTCCGCGATCCGCTCCGCCTTGAACTGCTCGGCGGCCTCCGCCGTCATCGTCTGCTCCAGAGCGCCCGTGTCGACGGGGCCGGGGCTGACCGCGTTGACGCGGATGCCGCGCGGAAGCAGCTCGCGGGAGAAACTGCGGGCCATCGAGCGCAGCGCCGCCTTGCCCGCCGCGTAGACACTGGTCTCCAGCATGCCGACGACGTTGGCGATCGAGGTGGTGAAGACCACGCCGGCGCCCGTGCTCAGCAGCGGGGCGAGCGTCTGGACGGTGAAAAAGGCCCCCTTGACGTTGATCGCGAACAGTTCGTCGTACTCCGCCTCGGTCGTCGACCCGAACGGCGTGAGGGCCGCGATGCCGGCGTTGACGAACAGGGCGTCGATCGTGCCCAGCTCGTCCCGCACGCGGTCGGCCAGGGCGTCCAGGTCGGACAGTGAGGCCACGTCGCCCTGGACGGCCACCGCGTTCTCGCCGAGCCGCTCCCGGGCGGCGTCCAGCACGGCCTGGGAACGGCCGGTGATCACCACGCGGGCTCCGCCGTCCACCAGGAGCCGCGCCATCGCGAGCCCTATGCCGTTGCTGCCACCCGTGATCACCACGTTCTTGCCGCTGTACTTACCCATGCCGGACATTTCCTTCGTTCATTCTCGCGGGGATTCGGGGATTCAGGGATTCAGGGATTCGAGGATTCGGGGACTGGCCGGTGGACCGCCGTCGGCGTCAGCCCCTGGGGAATTCGCCGCCGTCCACGACGAGATTGCTGCCGGTCAGCCAGCCCGCCCGGTCGGACACGAGGAACAGCACCGCGTGGGCGAGGTCGTCGGGCCGGCCGTCGCGTCCCAGTGGCGCGGTGTCGTCGGCATTGGTCTCGCCCGGCGCCGCGTCCAGACGCGCCCACAGCTCCCGCGTCGCCTCACCGCCGGGGGTGGCGACCCGGCCGGGGCTCACGGTGTTGACCCGCACTCCGAACGGGGCCAGCTCCAGGGCCAGTCCCCGGCTGTAGTTCTCCAGCGCCGCCTTCGCCGCCGTGTAGTGCAGGAACGGCGGCGCCGAGGTGGGGACCGCGGCCGAGGAGACGTGCACGATCGTTCCCGAACGCCGTTCCCGCATCCCCGGCACCAGCAGAGAGTCCAGCCGCACCGACGCCAGGAGGTTCAGGTCCAGGGCGTCCTGCCACTCCTCGTCGGGGATGTCCGAGGCGCTCTTGTGCGGTCGCGCCCCGCCCGCGTTGTGGACCAGGACGTCCACCCCGCCGAGCACCTCCCGCGCGGCCGTGGCGAGCGCCTCCGCGCCGGCCCGTGTCCGCACGTCGGCCTGGACGAAGGCGGCCCCTTCCGGCACCGTGCTCGTCGCCGACCTGGCGGTCGTGAGCACCTCGGCGCCCGCGTCCAGGAGCCCGCGCACGACGGCCGCTCCGATGCCACGGGAGCCACCCGTCACCAGAGCCCGCTTGCCCGAGAGTTCCCGCGTTCTCGATTCGCTCCCGTTCCCGTTCCCATTTCCCTTTCCGGTTCCGCCGCCGTTTTCTTTTTCGTCCGTGGCCATGTGACCGGTCCTCTCATGAATTCCTGCCGGAAATCTCGGTGATCATCTCGGCGAGTTGTTTCACGGTAGATCGGGGGAATGGAGAGAGGCAAAGACGAAATGTCAGCAGGGGGTATAGGGGATTCCTATGGCACCCCCGTCGCAACCGGGCGGACGAAGGCGGACCCGGCGAAGGCGACATGGCGATGGCGGGCACGGCGAAGGCGGCGGCCCCGGGGATCAGGGGGCCGCCGCCTTCGGTATGGGGGAGCGGGGGTGGGCCGGGTGTCAGTACCAGCCGTTGGACTGCCAGAAGCTCCACGCGCCGCAGGCGCTGCCGTAGCGGTCCTTCATGTAGTCCAGGCCCCACTCGATCTGGGTGGCGGCGTTGGTCTTCCAGTCGGCGCCGGCCGAGGCCATCTTCGAGCCCGGCAGGGCCTGGACCAGGCCGTAGGCACCGCTGGAGGCGTTGGTGGCGTTGACGTTCCAGTCGCTCTCGTGATCGACGATCTTGGCGAAGCACTGGTACTCGGCCGAGTTGCCGATCATCTTCTTCGCGGTCGCCTGGGCCGAGGAGGCCGGCGTCGCGGCCTGGGCGGGCGCGGCGGCGATCAGGGTGCCGCAGGTGGCCGCGGCGACGGCGGCACCGGCGAGGGCCTTCTTCGGGGTGGCGACGGTGCGGAGGAGGGAGGCGGCGGTCAACAGGGGGCCTTTCTTCGGGGACGGGGGCGTCGGCGCACACGGCCCGGTCCGCACGGTGTGCGGGGTGCGCGTCCGCACGGGGTGCGGGGTGCGCGGCGGGGCGTGCGTCGGCGCCGCGGCCCGTGGGGGCGTTGGCGCCTGGCGACTGCTTCAGAGAAACAGGCCGGTCCCCCGTCCGCAATCACCCCTTTTGCTAGGGGTGGTCGTAGGTGGGGGAGTGCGCGGCCGGGTGAGGGGCCCGGCGCTCGGCCCGTCGCCTACGGCCCGGCTTCGTAGGTGAACCGGGTCACGTGGGGCGGCTCACCTCGTCGGCCCCCTCGAAGGTGACCGGGGTCTCGAACGCCGCCCGTCGTGTGGCCCGGCGCAGTGCCTTCAGGACCGGGGTGCCGAGCACGAGGGTCAGTACGACGGTCACGGCGGCGCGACCGCCGTCCCAGCCGAGGGACGTGGCCAGGCAGTAGGCGACGAAGCGGGCCAGGTTGGCGGGGACCGACGCGTCCGGGTCGAAGGAGATGTTCGAGGCCAGGGTGTTCATGAAGGTCCAGCCCGCGAGGTTCATCACCGTGCCGTAGGCGAAGGCGGCCAGGAAGCCGTACGCGGCGAGCATAAGCAGCTCCGCACGGCCGCGCAGGCGGTCCGGGAAGGGCAGCAGACCCGCGCCCATCGTGAACCAGCCCATCGACAGCATCTGGAACGGCATCCACGGCCCCACCCCGCCCGTGAGCAGCGCGGACGCGAACATCGTGACCGAGCCGAGCACGAAGCCGAAACCGGGGCCGAGCACCCGTCCGCTGAGGACCATGAGGAAGAACATCGGCTCCAGGCCCGCGGTCCCTGCGCCGATGGGGCGCAGCGCCGCGCCCGTCGCTGCCAGGACGCCGAGCATCGCCACGGCCTTGGGGCCGAGGCCCGACTCCGAGATCGTCGCCGCCACCACGGCGACCAGCAGCACCAGCACGCCCGCGAACAGCCACGGCGCGTCCTGCGCGTGGGCGTTCAGCGAGGCCTCGGGGGGAGACAGGAAGGGCCAGCCGAAACCCGCCACGCCCACCGCGCTGACCAGGACCAGGGCGGCGACCGAGCGGGGGCCCAGGCGCACGGCGCGGGCCTGGCGGTCACGCCGTGTGCGGGGAGCGTCGCCGGTCGTGCGGGGAGTGCCGCCGGTCGTGCGGGGAGTGTCGCCGGTTGTGCCGGGAGTGCCGCCGGTCGTGCCGGGAGTGCCGCCCGTCGTGCCGGGAGTGTCGCCCGTCAGGTCAGAGGTGCCGTCGGTCATGCCAGGGCCTCCCGCACCTGGGCCACCGTCAGCCACTTCCGCGGCGCGAGCACCTTGGCGACCTGCGGCGCGAACGACGGGGAGGCCACCACCACGTCCGCCGCCGGACCGTCGGCGATCACCTCGCCCTCGGCGAGCAGCACGACCCGGTGGGCCAGCTCGGCGGCCAGCTCCACGTCGTGCGTGGCGAGCACGATCGCGTGGCCGTCGGTGGCCAGCGCGCGCAGGACGCCGGCCAGCCGGGCCTTCGCCGCGTAGTCCAGGCCGCGCGTCGGCTCGTCCAGGAGGAGCAGGGGCGGGCGGGCCGTGAGGACGACGGACAGGGCGAGGGTCAGGCGCTGGCCCTCGGAGAGGTCGCGGGGGTGCGTGTCGTCGGTGACGCCGGGGAGCAGCCCGGACAGCAGGGCGCGGCAGGTGCCGGGCGCCGCGCCCGCGTCCCGGTCGGCGGCGCGGCACTCGGCGGCGACCGTGTCGGCGTACAGCAGGTCGCGCGGCTCCTGCGGGACCAGGCCGACGCGGCGCACGAGGTCGCGGGGGGCGGTGCGGTGCGGTACGGCGTCGCCGGCGCGGACCGTGCCGGCGGACGGTTCGACGAGGCCGACGAGGGCGGAGAGCAGGGTGGACTTCCCGGCGCCGTTGCGGCCCATCAGGGCGACGGTCTCGCCGGGGGAGACGGTGAGGTCGACGTGGCGCAGGGCCTGGACGCCGTCGCGCCGGACGGCGAGGGAACGGATCTCGGCGGCGTACGGGGTGGGCGGCGCGACGGCCCCGGAGGGCTTCCGGCGTGGCAGCAGGCGTCGGAGGGCGGCGGAGCCGGCGGGCCGGGGCGCGGGGAGGGCCGGGCGCGCGGGGGCCGACGGGACGTGGGCCGACGGCGCGTGGTCCGCGATCTCCCGGCCGGCCAGCCGTTCCCGCAGCGGGGCCGCGCGGCGGCGGGCGTCCCGGATCGTCAGCGGCAGCGGGGACCAGCCCGCCAGCCTGCCGAGGCCCACCACCGGCGGGTACACCGGGGACACGGCCATCACGTCCGCCGGGGGCCCGAGGAGCGGCGCCGCGCCGGGGGCCGGGAGCAGGACGACCTGGTCGGCGTACTGGATGACGCGCTCCAGGCGGTGCTCGGCCATCAGGACCGTCGTACCGAGGTCGTGGACGAGGCGCTGGAGGACGGCCAGGACCTCCTCGGCGGCGACGGGGTCCAGGGCGGAGGTCGGCTCGTCCAGGACCAGCACGTCGGGGTGCGGGGTGAGGACCGAGCCGATCGCCACCCGCTGCTGCTGGCCGCCGGAGAGCGTGGCGATGGGGCGGGCGCGCAGGTCGGACAGGCCCAGCAGGTCGAGGGTCTCCTCGACCCGGCGGCGCATCACGTCCGGGGCCAGGCCCAGCGACTCCATGCCGTAGGCGAGCTCGTCCTCGACGGTGTCCGTCACGAAGTGGGAGAGCGGGTCCTGGCCGACCGTGCCGACCGCGTCGGCGAGTTCGCGCGGCCTGTGGGTGCGGGTGTCGCGGCCGGCCACCGTGACCCGGCCCCTGAGGGTGCCGCCGGTGAAGTGCGGCACGAGGCCGCTGACCGCGCCGAGCACGGTCGACTTGCCGACCCCCGACGGGCCGGCGAGCAGCACGAGCTCGCCCTCGGGGACCTCGAAGTCCACGCCCCGGACGGTGGGCCCGGCCGCTCCGTCGTACGTCACGGACACGTCCTCGAAGCGGATCACGACGGCTCCCTGGCGGGTACGGGGTGGGGGGCGGGGGTGACGAACGCCGGGAGCAGGCCGACGAGTACGGCCGCCGCCGGCCAGAGCGGCAGGGTGGGGGCCACCAGCGGGACCACGCCCGGGTGCAGCGCCGCCGGGTCGCGGTCGGCGGCGAGGAACAGCAGGGCCGCGACCGCCGCGCCGGAGGCGGTGACCAGCCAGGCGCGGGCGTCCCAGCGGTCCGGGCGGTAGCGGGTGCGGACCGACCGGCGACCGCCGAGCCACAGGCCCCCGAGCGCGGCGGCGACGCCGACGAGGAGGACGGGCACGCCGTACGTGCCGCCCGCGGCGGTCAGCAGCCCGTACGTCCCCGCGCAGACGCCGAGCAGTCCACCCAGGGTGAGGACGGCGGTGGTACGGCGCACGGGGGCGGGGACCTGGGCGGTACGGCCGTAACCGCGGGCGTCCATCGCGGCGGCGAGGGCGACGGAACGCTCCAGGGCGCCCTCCAGCACCGGCAGCCCGACCTGGAGCAGGCCGCGTACGCCGGTGTCCGGGCGGCCCCGCAGGCGGCGGGCGGCGCGCAGGCGCTGGACGTCGGCGATGAGGTTCGGGGCGAAGGTGAGGGCGACGACGACAGCCACGCCCATCTCGTACAGGGCACCGGGGAGGGACTTGAGGAGGCGGGCGGGGTTGGCGAGGGCGTTCGCGGCGCCCACGCAGATGAGGAGGGTGGCCAGCTTCATCGCGTCGTACAGCGCGAAGGTGAGTCCCTCCGCGGTGACCCGGCCGCCGAGGCGGATGCCCTGGGCCCAGTCGGGGAGGGGGACTTCCGGGAGGGTGACGAGGGTGTGGGTGCCGGGGATGGGGGAGCCGAGGACCGTGGTGAACAGGAGGCGGATGAGCAGGACGGCGAGGGCGAGCTTGACGAAGGCGCCGTAGGAGCGGGACCAGGGGGCGTGGGTACGGCGGACGGTGACGACGTAGGCGGAGACGGCGACGAGGAGGGCGAGGAGGAGGGGGTTGGTGGTGCGGGTCGCGGCGGTGCCGAGGGAGAGGGCCCAGAGCCACCAGGCGCCGGGGTGGAGTGCGGTGCCTCGCTGGTGCCGGGGGAGGGGCACGTCGGCCGGCGCGGGCGGGGCGCCGCCCGCGCCCGTCCTCCCTCGCCCTCGGCTTCGCCCGAACGGGGGGACCCCGATCGCCCCGGCGGCACGACCGTCCGCAGGCCGGGCTGCCCGCGCGGTACGACTGTCCGCAGGCCGGGCTGCTCCGGTGGCACGACTGTCCGCAGGGTCAGTCGGTGGCATTCCTGCGCCGCCTTGCCTGCCAGGCCCCTGCCGCGCCCAGGGCGGCGATGACCGCGATGCCCGCGACGAGGCCGACCGACGGGCCGTCGTCGTCCGACGTGCTCTTCTGGTCCGGGGACTGCTCCGGGGCCGCGGTGGACGTCGCGTCCCCCTTCCGCGACACCTGCTCCCCGCACCCCGACTCCGGGTAGCCCGCGATGGCGCACAGCAGGGCGTTGGTGTCGTAGCGGAGCGGGCCCGCGACGGCGGCCAGGGCGTCGGCGGTCGTCGCGTCGGGGGAGACCTGGGCGCAGGCCGTACGGCCCTTCGGCGGGGTCTCGCCGGACGGGGCGTCGGACGCCGTACCGAAGTCGAGGACGAGGGCGACGCGCTTGCGGCCCTCCTCGGCGGGCGTCCTCGCGCAGATCGTCGCGAAGTCCGCCGTGCCGCGCGGCCGGGCCGCGTCGGCGGAGTTCTCGCTCACCGCGAAGCGGAAGCCCTGGACGTCGCCGTCGGAGGGGCGGGCGAGGGACGGGCCCTGGGTCGCGTAGGCCCACTGGCCGCCGTCGCGGTCCCAGAAGGACCAGTACCGGTAGCCGGCGGCCTGCGCCTGGCCCGCGCCCGCGAGCAGCACGATCGCGGCCAGCAGCAGAGGGGCGAGGCGGCGGCTCACGGCTGCTGCCGCTTCTTCTTGTTGCGGCCGCTGAGCAGGAAGCCGACGCAGACGCCGATGCCGAGGACGAGGCAGACGCCGACGAACCACCAGACGCCGACGGAGGAGTCGTCCTTCTTCTCGTCCTTGGCGCCGTCCTCCTCGCTCACGGTCGCGGTGTCCGTCACGCGGGCGCCCGTGGTGGCCGGCCCCGTGGCGCCCAGCCGCTCCACCAGGTCCGTGCCGCCGAAGTCGCGCGGGTCGGTGCCCGTGGCGTGGGCGGCGAAGATCAGCTGGGCGTAGGCGGCGGGGCCGCTCTCCTCGGCCCACTTCGCGGCGTTCTTCTGCAGCCAGGCCAGCGGCTTGGCCGCCTTGTCCGCGCCGCCCTGCGCGGCGAGGGCGACGACGGCGTCGGCGGTGTTGCCGTAGTCGGGCTGGTCGGCGGAGCCGCCGAGCGCCGAGGTGAGGTGGCCGTCCTCGGCGACGGCGTCGGCGAGGTACGCGGCGCCGCTCGCGGCGGCCTGGTCCCGGGTCGGCTTCCCCGTGTGGGCGCAGGTGGCGGCGCCGGTCTTCTCGCCGGCCTCGGTGACCAGGCCCTTGCCGAGCGCGCCCAGGACACCGGCGGCGGTGGCGTCCGCGTTGGCGAGCAGCTTGCCGTCCTCGTCCGGCTGGAAGGCGAAGGCGCCCGCGCCCTTGTCCTTCGCGCAGGGCAGGGCGAACGTCAGCAGGGCGTCGTACGGGGTCCTGCCGTCCTTGACGACCTGCTCGGGGTCGGATTCCGTGGCGGTCAGCGCGCCGATGACGAGGGAGGTGGAGTTGGCGTCGCTGGGGCCGCCGGGGCTGTAGCCCCAGCCGCCGTCCTTGTTCTGGACGGACTTCAGCCAGGTGAGGGCGTCCTCGACGGCGTCACCGCGCCCGCCGACGGCCCACAGCGCCTGAACGGCGGCGGCCGTGTTGTTGGTGTCGGCCATGGTCTTGGCGTCGCACGCCTTGGTGGTGTCGGCGCGGTACGGGGCGAAGGCGCCGTTGTCGCACTGCTGGCCCGTGAGCCACTCCACGGCCTTCGACGAAGGGACCAGGCCCACGGTCTTCTGCGCGAGCAGCGCGAGGGACTGGCGCCAGACGCCGTCGTACTGGGGGTCCGCGGTGCCGTACAGCCCGGAGGACCCGGACGCGGGTGCGGACGGGGAGGGCGACGGACCGGCGGCGACCGCGGGCGCGGCTGCGGCGCCGATCACGGCTATGGCGGCCAGGGCCGCGGCGCTGCTGCGACGGCGGACGTTCATGAGCGGCGGGTGCCTTTCCCTGCGCGGGGCCGGGCGGCACGGGACACCCCGGGCGGCTCGGCCCCGTATGCCTCGACGGTGCCCGTGCTCCGGCGGGCGCCGGGCACGTGAGCCGGTCACGTCCGCGCGGGGCATTCCGGCTCACCGCCCGAGGAGATCTCCGAGGGGCCTCGGCGGGCGGCTCACGGTTGCGGGTCAGCGCCGGAATTGCACCGGCTTCCCCCCGTACGGGTGTGATGACGACGCGGCCACTTTACCCGGAGGCAAGAGGGCCGGGCCGGGCCGCCCGTCCGCTCGCCCCGGCCCGCGTCAGCTCGATCAGCCGGCACACCGTCTCGATGTCGACCTTGACCTGGGCGAGGGACGCGCGGCCGGAGAGCCAGGTGATCAGGGCCGAGTGCCAGGTGTGCTCGATGACACGGACCGCGGAGAGCTGCTCGGGGGTCGGGTCCTCCAGGCCGCCCATCGCGTCCAGGATGATCGCCGTGGTCCGGCGGGAGACCTGGTCGACCTCCGCGGAGACGCTGCGGTCGGCGAAGGTCAGGGCACGGGCCATCGCCTCGGCCAGCCGGGGTTCGCGTTGCAGCGCGCCGAAGGCCCGCATCAGGGTCAGCGCCACCCGGTCCGCCGCGGTCTCACCGGCCGGCGGACTCTTGCGCAGGGTGCCGTGCAACCGCTCCAGCTGGTCCTGCATGGTGGCGACCAGCAGGTGCACCTTGGACGGGAAGTAGCGGTACAGCGTGCCGAGGGCGACCTGCGAGGACTCCGCGACCTCACGCATCTGCACCGCCTCGAAACCGCCCCGGCAGGCCAGCCGGGCGGTCGCGTGCAGGATGCGGCGGCGGCGTGCCTCCTGCCGCTCGGTGAGGGGAGGGGCGGCGGAGCGCTGCGCGGGACCGGCCCCCTCCGCAGCGTGCTTGTCCACCTCGGTCACCTTCTCCCCGTGGTCCGCCCGGCCGTCCGCCGCGCCGTGGCGTGAATCACCTGATCCACTCGTCACAGCATTCCTACCTGCCGGTAGATTCGGATCCTCCGACGATCAAGCCGGCGATCAAGCTGACGATCAAGTCTGAAACTTGTTCTAGATTATCGTCCGACGTAGTGTCGCGGGACAGCGCAGTGAGGAGGGGGTCCGGAGTGACCGCTGAGGCCAGTCAGGAGGGTCCCCGCCCGGAGCCCGCCGCCGACGGATCGCGACCGCTCCGCATCGCACTGCTCACCTACAAGGGGAACCCGTTCTGCGGCGGCCAGGGCGTCTACGTCCGCCACCTCTCGCGCGAACTGGCCCGCCTGGGCCACCGGGTCGAGGTCATCGGGGCCCAGCCCTATCCCGTGCTCGACGAGGGCCTGGAGGACCGGCTGTCCCTCACCGAGCTGCCCAGCCTCGACCTCTACCGCCAGCCCGATCCCTTCCGCACCCCCAGACGCGACGAGTACCGCGACTGGATCGACGCGCTCGAGGTCGGCACGATGTGGACCGGCGGCTTCCCCGAACCGCTGACGTTCTCCCTGCGCGCCCGCCGCCATCTGCGTGCCCGCCGCGGGGACTTCGACGTCGTCCACGACAACCAGACCCTCGGGTACGGGCTCCTCGGTGACGTCGGCGCCCCCCTCGTCACGACCATCCACCACCCCATCACCGTCGACCGGCAGTTGGAGCTCGACGCCGCCGGCTCCCGCAAGCGCCGGTACTCCGTGCGCCGTTGGTACGCCTTCACGCGCATGCAGAAGCGCGTCGCGCGCCGGCTGCCGTCCGTGCTCACCGTCTCCGGCACCTCCCGCCAGGAGATCATCGACCACCTCGGCGTACGGGACGACCGCATCCACGTCGTCCACATCGGGGCCGACACCGACCTCTTCTCGCCCGATCCGTCGGTGCCGCGGGTGCCGGGCCGCATCGTGACCACGTCCAGCGCCGACGTACCGCTCAAGGGCCTGGTCTTCCTCGTCGAGGCGCTGGCCAAGGCGCGCACCGAGCATCCCGGGGCCCACCTCGTCGTCGTCGGCAAGCGGCCCGCCGAGGGCCCCGTCGCCCAGGCGATCGAGCGGTACGGGCTCGCCGGCGCCGTCGAGTTCGTCAAGGGCATCCCGGACGCCGAGCTGGTCGACCTCGTGCGGTCGGCCGAGGTCGCGTGCGTGCCCTCGCTGTACGAGGGGTTCTCGCTGCCGGCCGCCGAGGCCATGGCGACGGGAACGGCGCTGCTCGCCACGACCGGCGGAGCCGTCCCCGAGGTCGCCGGACGCGACGGGGAGACCTGCCTCGCGGTGCCGCCGGGCGACGCGGGCGCGCTGGCCGCCGGACTGAACCGGCTGCTCGGCGACCGGGAACTGCGGGCCCGGCTCGGCGCGGCCGGACGCGAACGCGTCCTGCGGCACTTCACCTGGGCCCGCGCCGCCGAGGGCACGGTCGCCCGCTACCGCGAGGCCCTCG
This sequence comes from Streptomyces sp. AC627_RSS907, assembly GCF_019049165.1. Taxonomy (NCBI): domain Bacteria; kingdom Bacillati; phylum Actinomycetota; class Actinomycetes; order Kitasatosporales; family Streptomycetaceae; genus Streptomyces; species Streptomyces sp. AC627_RSS907. The sequence continues at coordinate 48,672 of NZ_JAGMUE010000064.1, read as the reverse complement.
GCGCCTCCTCCACGACCGGTCCGAGGATCGTGCCCGCGACCCCGGCCACCAGTGATACCGGCGTCTACCCCGAAAGCAGGGCCACGTGCTGACCGTCGACTTCTCCCGGTTCCCGCTCGCCCCGGGCGACCGCGTCCTGGACCTCGGCTGCGGCGCCGGCCGGCACGCGTTCGAGTGCTACCGGCGCGGCGCCCGCGTCGTGGCGCTGGACCGGAACGGCGAGGAGATCCGCGAGGTCGCCAAGTGGTTCGCGGCGATGAAGGAGGCCGGCGAGGCCCCGGCCGGCGCCACCGCCACGGCGATGGAGGGCGACGCGCTGGCCCTGCCCTTCCCGGACGCGTCCTTCGACGTCGTCATCATCTCCGAGGTGATGGAGCACATCCCCGACGACAAGGGCGTCCTCGCCGAGATGGTCCGCGTCCTCAAGCCCGGCGGGCGCATCGCCGTCACCGTGCCGCGCTACGGCCCCGAGAAGGTCTGCTGGACGCTGTCCGACGCCTACCACGAGGTCGAGGGCGGCCACATCCGCATCTACAAGGCCGACCAGCTCCTCGCCCGCATCCGCGAGGCGGGCCTCAGGCCGTACGGCACCCACCACGCGCACGCGCTGCACTCGCCGTACTGGTGGCTGAAGTGCGCCTTCGGCGTCGACAACGACAAGGCGCTGCCGGTGCGGGCGTACCACAAGCTGCTGGTCTGGGACATCATGAAGAAGCCCCTGGCCACCCGGGTCGCCGAGCAGGCGCTGAACCCGCTGATCGGCAAGAGCTTCGTGGCCTACGCGACCAAGCCGCACCTGCCGCCGGTGGACGCCGCGTGACCTCTTCCCGCACTCCCGGCACGCCCCGCACTCCTCGCACCGAACACCTCGTCCTGCCCGGAGTCCTCACCGAGGCCGAGGCCGCCGCGACCGTCCGGGGCATCCTCGCCGTCCAGCGCGAGGACGGCGCCATCCCGTGGTTCCGCGGCCACCACCTCGACCCGTGGGACCACATCGAGGCGGCGATGGCCCTGGACGCGGCCGACGAGCACGAGGCCGCCGAGCGGGCGTACGCATGGCTGGCCCGGCACCAGAACCCCGACGGTTCCTGGTACGCGGCGTACGCCGACGGCGACTTCGCCGACGTCACGGACCGCGGCCGGGAGACCAACTTCGTCGCCTACGTCGCCGTGGGCGTCTGGCACCACTACCTCGCCACCGGCGACGACACCTTCCTGGACCGGATGTGGCCCGTCGTCGTCGGCGCGGTCGAGTTCGTGCTGCGCCTGCAGCAGCCCGGCGGGCAGATCGGCTGGCGACGCGACGACGACGGCACGGACACGCCGGACGCGCTGCTGACCGGCAGCTCCTCCGTCCATCACGCGCTGCGCTGCGCGCTCGCCATCGCGGAGCAGCGCGAAGAGCCGCAGCCCGACTGGGAGTTGGCGGCGGGCGCCCTGCGGCACGCCATCCGCCGCCACCCGGAGCGGTTCCTGGACAAGGGCCGGTACTCGATGGACTGGTACTACCCGGTGCTGGGCGGCGCGCTGACCGGTACGGAGGCCAGGTCCCGCATCGCGGAGAGCTGGGACCGTTTCGTGGTCCCGGGCCTCGGCGTGCGCTGCGTCGTCCCCAACCCGTGGGTGACGGGCGGCGAGTCGGCCGAACTCGCGCTCGCCCTCTGGGCGGTGGGCGAGTCCGACCGCGCCCTGGAGATCCTCCAGTCGATCCAGCACCTGCGCGACCCCGACAGCGGCCTGTACTGGACCGGCTACGTCTTCGAGGACGACGCCGTGTGGCCGCGCGAACTGACCACCTGGACGGCCGGCTCCCTGCTCCTCGCCGTCGCCGCCCTCGGCGGCCACGAGGCCACCTGCCAGGTCTTCTCCGGCGACCGTCTGCCGAGGGGCCTCGACCCGGACTGCTGCGTCTGACCGCCGCGCGGCCTCAGCGCCGGTGGAGGCGGTTGGCGATGGCGTGGCCGACGAAGAGGTAGACGACCGCGGCCAGCCCGTAGCCGGCGACCACGCGGGCCCAGGCCTCGTCGAAGGTGAAGAGGTCTCGTGACCAGCCGGCGAGCCAGTTGGCCGCGTCATGGACGAACTGAACCAGGTCGTTGGCCCGGTTGGCGTCCAGCAGGTACATCAGAATCCACAGTCCGAGGATGACGGCCATGATGTCCGCGATCACCGCGACGGCCGTCCCGGCGGAGTTGGAACCAGTGCGATATCGAGGGGACATGTCTTCCGTCTGACCCCGGATGCTCCGGGGAAACCCACGGCCCCCCGCCCGGGAGTTCCGGTGCGAGGGGCCGTCGGGGTGGAGCGGGCGGACAGGTGCCGGTCAGCCGCGCTGGATGCCCGAGGTGTCCTGCAGGACACCCCGGCGGCCGTCCTGCGTCTGGGCGACCAGGTTGGCGCCGCGCTGCTCGACGGCCAGGTACCAGGTGCCCGGCGCCAGCTCGGCGATCGGCGTGGGGGAGCCGTCCTCCGCGAACAGCGGACGCGGCACCGGCACGGCGAACCAGAACGGCGAGAAGTCCGCGGCCGGCTGCGCCTGCGCCGGCTGCGGGGCGTGCGGCTGCGGGGTGTGCGGCTGCGGCTGACCCGGCTGCGGCTGGCCGCCGAAGGACTGGCCCGGCTGGCCCGGCTGACCGGGCTGCCCCGGCTGGGCGCCGTACGGCTGCTGCTGCGCGCCCGGGTAGCCGTAACCACCCTGGGGCTGGCCGCCGTAGGGCTGGGGGGCGGCCGGACGGGGGGCCGGGACGAGGGAGCCCTTGAGGGCGGGGACCAGCGGGGTGGCCACGGCGGCGGCGGCCATGACCAGCGTGGCGACGAGGGCGAGGATCAGACCCGTACCGGCACCGAGGCCGTCGGTGAGGCCCCCGTCGCCGTCGAAGGCACCCGCCGGGTCGAAGATGTTGCCGAGCGCGCACCAGGCGGCGAAGACCGTGAACGCGACGCCGAACTGGCCGAGGTCGAGGCCCGCCACCTTCCTGGGCTGCGGCAGGGCACGGGCCACGATGACGAGCGCGGCACCGAGGACGCCCGCCAGGACGACACCGAGCACGACCGGCCCACTGCCCCACAGGCTGGGAATGTCGGCGCTGTCCGAGGCGCCTTCGATCGAGTAGATGTCGAGGAACGACGCGATGAACAGCAACACCGCTGCTCCGATCACCACGCCGTCGCCTCGAGTGAGGGAGCGGATATTCACTTCAGGTCCTTCGTAGGTCGTCTCGTCGTCGGTAGAGGCGTCGCTGTCACGATGTCGCCGAAAGGTTCCGGTGTGAAGCGCGGGGGTGGCCCCTCATCGTACGGACGACACTATCGTCCGCACCTTGCGGCTGTCCGCAGGGATCGGGGCGGTGATCGCTACCCGCGCAGGAAACCCACGATTCCCTCAGACATCCCCCGTGCCGCCTTCTGCCGCCAGTCGCCGCTGGTCAGCAGGGCCGCGTCCGTGCTGTCCCGCATGTTGCCGCACTCGATGAACACCTTGGGAACCGTTGACAGATTGAGACCGCCCAGGTCCGTGCGCGTGACGAGACCGGTGCCGTCTCCGACGTAGTTGGAGGGCGCGCTGCCCGTGGCGCGCACGAAGTTGCCCGCGATGCGCTGCCCGAGTTCGGCGGAGGGCGCGACGATGGCGCGGGTGTCGGCGGCGCCGTCGTGCACCGGGCCCGGCAGGATGACGTGGAAGCCGCGGTCACCGGCCCCCGATCCGTCGGCGTGGATCGAGATCGCGGCGTCCGCGTGCGCCTCGTTGCCGATCCGGGCCCGCTCGTCCACGCAGGGCCCGTAGGAACGGTCGCCGTCCTGCGTCAGTTTCACCGTGGCGCCCTGCTCCTCCAGCAGCGTGCGCAGCCGGTGGGCCACGTCGAGGGTGAACTTCGCCTCCGGCCAGCCCGCGTCGGTGGCCGTGCCCGTGGTGTCGCACTCCTTCCGGTGCGTGCCGATGTCCACCTTGCGGTTGATCTCGGTGGTGTGGCGGAAGTTGCCCGGGTTGTGCCCCGGGTCGATGACGACGACCTTCCCTTCGAGGGGGCCGGAGGCCGCCGCGGGCGCGGACCTCGACGCGGTCGCCGACGGCTTCCCGGACGCCGGGACGGACGGGGAACCCGTGGGTGTCCCGGCGCCCCCGGCCGAGGACGCGGGACCACCGGAGGACGGCGCCGGTGACGTCCGTACGCCGTGCGCGCGGTCCGTGCCGCCCGCGTCGTCCGGGCCGCCGACCGCCGCGTACACCCCCCAGCCGAGCAGCGCCCCGGGCACCAGCGCGGCGACCGCCACCGTCAGCGGACGGCGCAGCGGGGAGCGGCGGGGCCGGGGAGGTTCGAAGTCCGGGCCTGTGTACGACACGTCGGCGACTCTAACCGCGCCCTCGGGTCCCCGCGCCCGTTCGCCGCAGCACGCGCAGCGAGTCGGTCACCGAGACCTCGGTGAACGCGCCGGACGCCAGAGCCCTGAGGTAGACGCGGTACGGGGCCTGGCCGGTGAACTCGTCGGCCGGGTCCGGGAAGACGTCGTGGATGACCAGCAGGCCGCCGTCGGCCACGTGCGGCGCCCAGCCCTCGTAGTCGGCGCTCGCGTGCTCGTCGGTGTGGCCGCCGTCGATGAAGACCAGACCGAGAGGGGAGTTCCAGACCGACGCCACCTGGGGCGAACGGCCGACGAGGGCGACCACGTGCTCCTCCAGGCCGGCCCGGTGGAGCGTGCGGCGGAAGGTGGGGAGCGTGTCCATCACGCCGAGTTCGGGGTCGACCGTCTCCGGGTCGTGGTAGTCCCAGCCGGGCTGCTGCTCCTCGCTGCCCCGGTGGTGGTCGACGGTGAGCGCGCTCACCCCGGCCCGGCGGGCCGCGTCGGCGAGCAGCAGGGTGGAGCGCCCGCAGTAGGTGCCGACCTCCAGCAGCGGCAGCCCGAGCCCGCCCGCCTCCACGGCCGCCGCGTACAGAGCGAGGCCCTCGTGCGCGGGCATGAACCCTTTGGCGGCCTCGAAGGCGGCCAGGATCTCGGGGCTGGGTGCTGCCGCGGGCATCGGCTTCCTCTCAGTGGTGCGTACGTGCCGACGGCCCATGCTGCCGTACCCCCTGCCGGGCGTGCGGCAGGGGGTGCGGCGAGGGGGCGGGGGTGCGGGTCAGGCGGAGACGGTCTCGCCCGGCAGGAACAGGTCCAGGTCGACCGGCCGGTCGCCGCCCGTGTGGGTCGCCGCGTGGGCGAGCGGGCCGTGGCCCGTGGCGCGGGCGGCCAGGACGTACGGGCCCTCGGCGGGGACGGCGAGGGCGTAGCCGCCGTCCTCGGCGGAGAGGGTCGCGCCCGCCTGGCGGCCGTGCCGGTCGATCAGGGTGACCTTGGCGCGGGCGACGGGGGCGCCGTCGGCGGCCAGCACCCGGCCGCGGAATCCGCGCAGCGGCTCCCCGGCCACCGGCTTCCCGGCCAGGGCCTGTTCGGCGCGGGACAGGTTCGCGTCCTCCTCGCTGCTCGCGCGCAGTCGCGTGGTGGGCGCCGGGCTGCGGCGGGGGAGGAAGAAGGCCAGCGCCAGCCCGACGGCTACCGCGGCGGTCGCGATCAGGAAGGAGACGCGGAAGCCGTGCATGGTGGGCACGGCGACGCCGCCGACGTCGTTCGCCGTGTCGGCGAGCACCATGCCGATGACGGCGCTCGACACCGACGTACCGATGGACCGCATCAGGGTGTTGAGGCCGTTGGCCGCGCCCGTCTCCGAGGCCGGGACCGCGCCGATGATCAGCGCGGGCAGCGAGGAGTACGCGAGACCGATGCCGGCGCCGAGCAGCACCGAGGTGACGACGGTCTGCCAGGCGGCGCTCATCAGGCCGAGGCCGCCGGCGTAACCGATCGCGATGACCAGCAGGCCGGTGATCAGGGTCGTCCGGGGGCCGTAGCGGGCGGACAGGCGGGCGTACACCGGCGCGGTGAACATCATCGTCAGGCCCAGCGGGGCCACGCACAGGCCCGCGACGACCATCGACTGGCCGAGGCCGTAGCCGGTCGAGGAGGGAAGCTGGAGGAGCTGGGGCAGCACGAGGGAGACGACGTAGAAGGAGACGCCGACCATGATCGAGGCGAGGTTGGTGAGCAGGACCTCGCGGCGGACCGTGGTGCGCAGGTCGACCAGCGGGGCCGCGACGCGCAGCTCCATCAGGCCCCACAGGAACAGGACCACGGCGGCGGCGGCGAACAGGCCGAGCGTGGTGGCGGACGACCAGCCCCAGTCGCTGCCCTTGGTGATCGGCAGGAGGAAGAGGACCAGGCCGACGGAGAGGCCGAGCGCGCCCGGCAGGTCGAAGGAGCCCTTCGCGCGCAGCGGGGACTCGGGGACGACGAGCAGGGTCAGGGCGATGGAGACGACGCCGAGGCCGGCGGCGCCGTAGAACAGGGCGTGCCAGTCGGCGTGCTGGGCGACCAGCGCCGCGGCGGGCAGCGCCAGGCCGCCGCCGACGCCGATCGAGGAGCTCATCAGCGCCATGGCCGAGCCGAGGCGCTCACGGGGCAGCATGTCGCGCATCAGGCCGATGCCGAGGGGTATCGCGCCCATCGCGAAGCCCTGGAGCGTACGGCCGACGATCATCGGGAGCAGGGCGTCGGTGAAGGCGCTGACCAGCGCGCCGACCACCATCACGGACAGGCTGGCGATCAGCATGCGCCGCTTGCCGTAGAGGTCGCCGAGGCGCCCCATGATCGGGGTGGCCACGGCTCCGGACAGGAGGGTCGAGGTCAGGACCCAGGTGGCGTTGCTGGGCGAGGTGTCCAGGAGTTGGGGCAGGTCCTTGATGACCGGGACGAGCAGGGTCTGCATCACCGCGACGACGATGCCCGCGAAGGCGAGCACCGGGACGGTGGCCCCGCTCGCTTTCCGGGCGGGCTCGTCGGTCGTCGTGTGGGACATGGGGTGAGGCCTCCAGGCCGGTGTCGGCGAACGCGACGCGTGATCGGTGGTCTGCGATGTGTGCAGAATGAACCTCGTGCGCCCGGGCAACTATTCCGTTGCTTCGAACCCCTAACGAATTCTTGACCTTCTCTTGTAAGTCCCTCCGGTCAAGTCCCTCCGGTGCGCGCCTTCGTCAGCGGCCCGAAGCCGGGTCCGAATACCGATGCAAGGGGTGCACCCGGGTTGAGACCATGACGTCCATGCCCGAATCCACCGGTACCTCCGCCGCAGCTTCCTCCGCCTCCTCTGCTTCCTCCGCCTCCTCTGCTTCCGCGGCCTCCTCTGCCTCCGCAGCCTCCGCGGCCTCCTCTGCCTCCGCGTCGTCCGCCGCCGTCCCCGGCGCCCGGATATCCCCGCGCCGCACGCCCCCGACCTGGCTGGTCGTGGCGCTCGCGTGCGCCGGACAGTTCCTCGTCGTGCTCGACGTGTCCGTCGTCAACGTCGCCCTGCCGTCGATGCGCACCGACCTCGGGCTGAGCGCGCAGGGGCTGCAGTGGGTGGTCAACGCCTACGCCATCGCCTTCGCCGGCTTCATGCTGCTCGGCGGCCGGGCCGGGGACCTGTACGGGCGCAAGCGGATGTTCCTGGTCGGGCTCGGACTGTTCACGCTGGCCTCGCTGGGCGGCGGACTCGCCCAGGAGAGCTGGCAGTTGCTGGTCGCGCGGGCCGTGCAGGGGCTGGGGGCGGCCGTGCTGGCGCCCTCGACGCTGACGATCCTGACCGCGGCGGTGCCGGAGGGGGCCGCGCGGGCGCGGGCGATCGCGACGTGGACCGCCGTGGGCGCGGGCGGCGGCGCGGCGGGCGGCCTGGTGGGCGGCGCCCTCGTCGACGGGCTGTCGTGGCGCTGGGTGCTGCTGATCAACGTGCCGGTGGGCGCGGTGGTGCTGGCCGGCTCCGTGCTGTGGCTGACGGAGGGCCGGGCCGGCGAGCGGCGGCGCCTCGACCTGTCCGGCGCGCTGCTGGTGACCGTGGGTCTGGCCACGCTCGCCTACGGCATCTCGCAGACCGAGACCGAGGGCTGGACGGCGTCGGCGACGCTGGCGCCGCTGCTGGCCGGGCTCGCGCTGCTCGCGCTGTTCCTCCTCGTCGAGGCGCGGACGGCGGCGCCGCTGATGCCGCTGGGGCTGCTGCGGCTGCGGTCGGTGGCGTCGGCCAACGTGGCGATGCTGGTGTGCGGTTCGGCGATGTTCTCGATGTGGTTCTTCATGACGCTGTACGCGCAGAACGTGCTGGGCTACTCCCCGCTCGAGGCCGGGCTCGCCCTGGTGCCGAGCTCACTGGCGGTGGTCCTCGGGTCGAAGGCGGCGCCGCGGTTCATGCCGGCGCTCGGGGCGCGGAACGTGGCCGTGCTGGGCACGGTCGTGGCGGCGGCCGGGTTCGGATGGCAGTCCACGATGACCGCGGACGGCGGGTACGCGACCGCGATCATGATCCCCGGGGTGCTGATGATGCTGGGCGCGGGGCTGGCCGCGACCCCGTTGGCGTCCCTGGCCATCTCCGGGGCGGCGGCCGGGGACGCGGGACTGGTCTCCGGACTGGTCAACACGTCCCGCACGATGGGCGGTTCGCTGGGCCTCGCCGTGATGTCGACGATCGCGGCGGCCCGTTCCGGCGGCGAGGACGCGGGGCCGGTGGCGCTGACGGACGGGTACGCGCTGGTGTTCCGCACGGGGGCGGTGGTGCTGGTCGCGGGTGCGGCGCTGATGTGGGCGTGGCTGCCGGCCGGGGAGCGCGGGAAGCACGAGGCACGGGGCTAGCGGGGGCGACGGCTCGGGGCCCCGGGCCCGGGGCCGCTGCCGGCGAGTCCCGTCGCCAGACGGTGCGGGGGAGCGTTTCGTCCCGGCGTGACGCCTCCCGCACGCCGTTTCGCCGGGACGCACGCTCCCCTCGTGCCGCCGCGACAGAGCCCTCGCGTGATCCCGTACGGTCGTGCCTGTCCGTGGTGACGGTGGCACCGGGACGACCGGTGCCGGGGTGACAGGAGGGCCATGCCCATCGACGCGGCCGAGGCGCTCGCCGCCCGCCCCCGGGTGCGCGAGATCGCCTGGGGCCACAAGGACGTCCAGCTCTACCACCTCGGCATCGGCGCCGGCGTCCCCGCCACCGACCCCCGCGAGCTGCGCTACACCCTGGAGTCCCGGCTGCACGTGCTGCCGAGCTTCGCCACCGTCGCGGGCGGCGGACCGCCCGGCGTGATCGGCGGGCTGTCCACGCCCGGCGTCGACGTCGACCTCGCCCGCGTCCTGCACGGCGGGCAGCGCCTGCGCCTGCACCGGCCGGTCCCGGTGCGCGGCCGGGCGCGAGCCGCCTCGCGCGTCGTCGCCGTGCACGACAAGGGCACGGCGGCCGTGCTCGTCCTGCGCACCGAGGTCACCGACGCGGACGGGCCGCTGTGGAGCGACGAGGCCGAGATCTTCGTACGGGGAGAAGGCGGATGGGGCGGTGGGCGGGGGCCGTCCGGGCGTCCGTCGCCGCCGCCCGCCGGGGCACCCGACCGCGTGGTCGAGCGGCCCGTGCGCGAGGACCAGGCCCTGCTCTACCGGCTCTGCGGCGACTGGAACCCCCTGCACGCCGACCCGGAGTTCGCGGCGCGTGCCGGCTTCGACCGCCCCGTCCTGCACGGACTGTGCACCTACGGCGGCACGCTCAAGTCGGTCGTCGACACGCTGCTCGACGGTGACGTGACCCGGGTGCGGGCGTACCGCACGCGGTTCGCCGGGGTCGTGTACCCGGGAGAGACGCTCAGGGTGCGCATGTGGGGGTCGGAGGCGACGGCCGGGGGCGGGACCGTGCGGGTCGCCGTGAGTGTGCCGGAGCGGAACGACGTCCCCGTCCTCGCCGACACGGTCGTCCGGTACGCGTGAGGACCGTCCGGTACGCGTGAGGACCGTCCGGTACGCGTGAGGACCGTCCGGTACGCGTGAGGACGGCGGTCCGTCCGGCGGACGGGAACGGCCCAGGCGTCGGACGGGACGCGAATGGCCCAGCCGTCGGACGGGACGCGAATGGCCCAGGCGTCGGACCGGACGCGAACGGCCCCGTCCGTCGGAGGTGACGAACGGGGCCGGGGTTGCTTGCCGCGTGTGCTTGTCCGCGCCGTCAGGCGGCGGTCTCGGACTCCTCGGCGGGCTTGCGGTGGCGGCCCCGCGGAGTCGCCGCGCCGTCCTGGCTGGAGACCGGTCCCCGGTGCTTGCCGTGCCCGGAGTCGGTCTCGGAAACGTCGGCACCGTCGGCCTGCATCGGCTGGGTCGTGCTGGCGTCGTTCATCGGAAGGATTTCACCCCGTCAACATGATCTTTCCTACAGCCGGGCGAGTGTAACCGGCACACCTCGGCCCGGATCCAGGCAGTCACGCCAACCGGCACTGGTTCGTTACAAGCCGCGCCAGCGGGGCCTGTTGCAGCGGCATCGGACGCGGCGGGGCGGGGGCCGGGGCGTCCGTCCCACCGGGACCGTCCGCGGCCGTGCCCTCCGGTGTTCCCGCGCGCTCCGCCCCCTCGTCGTCGGTCCAGGGCACGGTCAGCCGCGCCACGCCGCACGGCAACTCCGGTGTGGCGCAGGGAAGTCGGAGCTCCCCGCCCGCCGTCCACACCCCGGCGCCCGCCAACCACCCCTGGGGTGCGGGGAGATGGCGCACCCGCCGCTCGACGGGCCGCCACAGCCCGACCCAGGTGCCGAACGCGCCGTCCATGCGCAGCGCCACCGCGCAGCGCTCCGGCGTCAGCACCTGGCCGGGCTGGACCGCGAACGGCGTGACGACGCAGTCCGGCAGCCGCAGGCACTCCGGGAAGCGCACCGGCAGCGTGCTGCCCAGCACCCCCCAGCCCAGCCGGCTCTGTCCCGGCGAGGGCGCGTCCGAGCGGATCACCACCAGTCCGCTGTCCGGGTCGGCCAGCAGTATCCGGTCGTCGCTGTCCGCGGCGATCTGCAGCAGCGGCGACACCTCGCCGCCCCGCTCCAGGTCCACCACGACCGCCTTGGTGCGCCCGTCGGTCTCCCGGTCCACGGACAGCAGCCGGCCCGTGCGGTCCAGCCACACCCCGCCCGAGCAGCGACCGGGGATCTCGGCCAGCCGCTCCGGTCCGAAGGCGTCGCCCGCGACCTGCCACAGCACCGACGTCCGCGGTCCGGTCGCCAGGGCGTAGGCCCGCTCGCCGTCCGGGGCCGGCGGCAGCAGCCGCAGTCCGATGGTGTCGTCGGGGCACTCGACCGCGCCGAGCGGCAGTTCGCCGGTGCCGGGGCCGGTCGGGTACAGCAACGAGAAGACGTGCCGTCCGGCCGCGACGCGGTGGACCAGGACCCGTCCGTCGCCCATCGGCTGCACCTCGGTGCCGGGCTCCTCCGGCTGGTTGCCGGGCAGCGGCACCGCGTACGGCTCGGGGCCGTCCAGGGTCCAGCGCTCCGGGTACCAGGAGTCGCCGCTGAGGGCGAGACGCGCGGCGTAGCCGCCCTCCGCGGTGATGGTGCAGCCCGCACGCGGCGTCCCGTCGTTCCCGGGGTCCGCCGAAGGCTCGATCGCACAGACCGTCATTATTCGGTCACCTCCGGCGAAGAAGCTAGTTTTCGTACGCACGGCCGGGGGCCGGTGGCCGCCCTCATCACACGTACGTGTGGCACAGGAACGATTCGCCTGAGGAGGGGGAGAGGAGTGTGCTGTGCCGGAGCGGGGCGCCCGCGGGGGCACGCTGCGGGTACAGCGGCGCAGAACAGCCAGGTAGCCTTGCCCATGTGCCCCGTCTGTCAGAAGTCATCGCCGCGCTGGAGAGTCTGTGGCCCCCCGAGCGGGCCGAGTCCTGGGACGCGGTCGGCACCGTCGTGGGCGACCCCGGCCAGGAGGTCTCCCGGGTCCTGTTCGCCGTCGACCCCGTCCAGGAGATCGCCGACGAGGCGGTGAAGCTGGGCGCCGGCCTGCTCGTCACCCACCACCCGCTGTACCTGCGGGGCACGACGACGGTCGCGGCCTCCACCTTCAAGGGCCGTGTCGTGCACACGCTCATCAAGAACGACGTCGCCCTGCACGTCGCCCACACCAACGCCGACACCGCCGACCCGGGCGTCTCCGACGCGCTGGCCGGCGCGCTCGACCTGCGCGTCGTACGGCCCCTGGTGCCGGACCCGACCGACCCCGAGGGCCGCCGCGGCCTGGGCCGGGTGTGCGAACTCGAGCACCCGCTGACCGTCCGCGAGCTCGCCGCCCACGCCGCCGGGCGGCTGCCCGCCACGGCGCAGGGCATCCGCGTCGCCGGTGACCCGGAGGCGGTCGTCCGCACGGTCGCCGTCAGCGGCGGCTCCGGTGACAGCCTCTTCGACCACGTGCGGGCGGCCGGCGTCGACGCCTTCCTCACCGCGGACCTGCGCCACCACCCGGTGTCCGAGTTCACCGAGGATCGCGCCCGCAGTCCCCTCGCGCTGCTCGACGCGGCGCACTGGGCCACCGAGTGGCCCTGGTGCGAGCTGGCCGCAGCCCAGCTCGACGAGATCTCCGACCGGAACGGATGGGACCTGAGGGTCCACGTCTCGAAGACGGTCACCGACCCCTGGACCGCCCACGCGGCGTCCACCCCGACCTCTAGCGCACTGGGAGCCCCCAACTGAAAGCCGCGCCCGCCGACCAGATCCGACTCCTCGACGTCCAGGGCCTCGACGTCCGTCTCCAGCAGCTCGCGCACAAGCGCCGGTCCCTGCCCGAGCACGCCGAGATCGAGTCGCTGACCAAGGACCTCACGCAGCTGCGCGACCTGCTCGTGGCCGCGCAGACCGAGGAGAGCGACTGCGCCCGCGAGCAGACCAAGGCCGAGCAGGACGTGGACCAGGTGCGCCAGCGCGCCACCCGCGACCAGCAGCGCCTGGACTCGGGGGCCATCACCTCCCCGAAGGACCTGGAGAACCTCCAGCGCGAGATCGCCTCCCTCGCCAAGCGGCAGGGCGACCTCGAGGACGTCGTCCTGGAGGTGATGGAGCGCCGTGAGTCCGCGCAGGAGCGGGTCGCCGAGCTGACCGAGCGGGTCGGCGCCGTGCAGGGCAAGATCGACGACGCCACCGGGCGCCGGGACGCGGCCGTCGAGGAACTGGACGGCGAGGCCGCCTCGGTGACCAAGGAGCGCGAGGTCGTCGCGGCCTCGGTCCCCGCGGACCTGCTGGGGCTCTACGAGAAGCTGCGCGAGCAGCAGGGCGGCGTCGGCGCGGCCAAGCTGTACCAGCGCGGCTGCCAGGGGTGCCGCCAGGAGCTGGCGATCACCGAGCTGAGCGAGATCCGCTCGGCTGCGCCCGACACGGTCGTACGCTGCGAGAACTGCCGCCGCATCCTGGTGCGTACGGCCGACTCCGGGCTGTAGGGGCGCGTCCCGTGGCGGATCGGGCGTTCGTCGTCGAGGCCGACGGCGGGTCGCGGGGAAACCCGGGGCCCGCCGGGTACGGGGCCGTGGTGCTGGACGCGGCCACGGGGGAGACCCTGGCCGAGGCCGCGGAGTACCTCGGCGTCGCCACGAACAACGTGGCCGAGTACCGGGGTCTGCTCGCCGGCCTGCGCGCGGCCAGGGAGCTGGACCCGGACGCGACCGTCCACGTCCGGATGGACTCCAAGCTCGTCGTCGAGCAGATGACGGGCCGCTGGAAGATCAAGCACCCCGCCATGAAGCCGCTGGCGGCCGAGGCGGCCCGCGTCTTCCCGCCGGAGCGGGTGACGTACGAGTGGATCCCCCGCGCGAGCAACAAGCACGCCGACCGCCTGGCCAACGAGGCGATGGACGCGGGGGCGCGCGGTGAGCGGTGGTCGCCGTCCACGTCGACGGCGGAGCTGGACGCCCGTGCCGCCGCGGACGCGGACGCGACCGCTGTCGCGGACGCTCCGGCCGCGGACGTCACCGTCACCGCCGTCTCGGAGGCTCCGGCCGACGCCGACGCCGACGCCGACGACGTGCGGGCCGCGAGGACCGTGGCCTCGCCCGGCTGGGGTCCGCCCGACATGGGCGCCCCCGCCACCTTCGTCCTGCTCCGGCACGGCGAGACGCCCCTCACCCCGCAGAAGCGGTTCTCCGGAAGCGGCGGCAGCGACCCGTCCCTGTCGTCCGTCGGCCGGGAGCAGGCCGAGAAGGTCGCCGCGAGCCTCGCCCGGCGCGGCACGATCCAGGCGGTCGTCGCCTCACCCCTGGCCCGCACGCGCGAGACCGCCGGCATCGTCGCCGCCCGCCTCGGCCTGGAGGTGACGGTCGAGGAGGGGCTGCGGGAGACCGACTTCGGCGCGTGGGAGGGGCTCACCTTCGCCGAGGTGCGCGAGCGCCACCCCGACGACCTGAACGCCTGGCTGACCTCCCCGGACGCCGAGCCGACCGGCGGCGGGGAGAGCTTCGCGGCGACCGGCGCCCGGGTCGCGGCCACCCGCGACAGGCTGGTCGCCGCCTACGCCGGCCGCACGGTCCTCCTGGTCTCCCACGTGACGCCGATCAAGACGTTCGTACGGCTCGCGCTCGGCGCCCCGCCCGAGTCCCTGTTCCGCATGGAACTGTCGGCGGCCTCCCTGTCGGCGGTGGCGTACTACGCGGACGGCGGCGCCAGCGTCCGCCTGTTCAACGACACGTCCCACCTGTGCTGAGCGCCGCCGCCGCACGGGCCAGCGCCTCGACCCGGCCCCAGTCGCGCTCGGCGACCGCGTCCTTCGGCAGCATCCAACTGCCCCCGACGCAGCCGACGTTGGGCAGCGCCAGGTACTCCGGTGCCGAGGCCGGCCCGATGCCGCCGGTCGGGCAGAAACGGGCCTGCGGCAGGGGAGCGGCGAGGGCCCTGAGGTAGGCGGTGCCGCCCGCGGCCTCGGCCGGGAAGAACTTCATCTCCCGCACCCCGCGCTCCAGCAGCGCCACCACCTCCGACGTGGTCGACACCCCCGGCAGGAACGGCACCCCGGAAGCCCGCATCGCCGCCAGCAGTACGTCCGTCCACCCCGGGCTGACCAGGAACCGCGCCCCGGCCGCCACCACCTCACCGACCTGCTCCGGCGTGATGACCGTGCCCGCACCGACGACCGCACCCGGCACCTCACCGGCGATGGCGCGGATCGCGTCGACCGCGACCGGCGTCCGCAGCGTCACCTCGATCGCGGGCAGCCCGCCGGCGACGAGCGCCCGGGCGAGCGGCACCGCGTCGGCGAGGTCGTCGACGACCACGACGGGCACGACGGGGGCGAGATCCAGGACGGACGGCGTCGCGACGTGCGGAGAGGAGGGCAGCGGTGAGGTCATGCCCTCATCGTGCCGCCGAGGGCCAATGCGCGCAACGAACGTTGCACTCTGTGCAACACCCTCTGTCCGGCAGTCTCAGTGGACCTCCGCCACCAGCACATCCAGCGACCACGGCTTCCCGGCCTTCCCCGGCGCCTCCGCCTCCACCTCGTACCCGAGGTCCCGCAGCGCCTCCACCAGCTCGGCAGGCCCCGCGGGCGCGCTCCCGGACGACAGCAGACTCCGCACGATCCGCCCCTTGGTCGCCTTGTTGAAGTGGCTGACCACCTTCCGGGTCGGCGCGTGCAGCACCCGCACCGTCGCCGTCCGCCCGGCGACCTCACCCTTCGGCTTCCAGGCCGCCGCGTACGCCGACGAGCGCAGGTCCAGCACCAGCCCGTCCCCGGCCGCCTCGGGCAGCACCTCGGCCATCGGCGCCCGCCAGAACGCGCCCAGCGCCCCGAGCCCGGGCAGCTTCACGCCCATCGAGCAGCGGTAGGAAGGAATCCGGTCGGTCACCCGCACCGCGCCCCACAGCCCCGAGAACACCAGCAGCGAACGGGCGGCCCGCCTCTTCGCGGCCGGGTCCAGCGAGGCCAGGTCCAGCGCGTCGTAGAGCACGCCGGTGTAGACCTCCCCGGCCGGCCGCGCCCCCGCCGTCCGCAGCCCGGCGTTCTTGGCGACCTCGCCGCGCAGCCCCTCGCTCAGCCCCAGCACCTCGCGCGCCTTCCCCTCGTCACCGGCGCACAGCTCGACCAGCTCACCGAGGACGGCCTCCCGGGCCGGGGCCAGCCCCGGCAGGGACAGCGACTCCGGCTTCAGCGGGGCACCCCGGCCGGACGCGGCCTTCCCCTCGGACGGCGGCAGCAGGACAAGCACACGTACTCCTTCACTCCGAGCCCCACGGCTCCCGGTGGGCTCCCGGTCAGGGTACGGCGTGCCCCTGCCGTGCCCGCTCGACGGCCCGTACCAGGCCACCGGGGTCATCGGCGTGACAGCGCACGACGCGCACCTCGCGCCGCCGGCCGAGGAAGGTGACGTGGGTGACGGGCGCGGCGAGCTCGACGGTGACGGAGGTCTGCGCGCCCACGGGGAGATCGAGCTCACCGTCCGTACGCTCGTGCGTCGTCCGCAGCTCACGCCGGACCACGGCGATCCGGTCCAGCGGTATCCGTAGGTCGAGGTGCACGGCCTGGCGAACGCGCAGCGTGCCGCCGTCCGGATCCAGTACGTGCGGGCGGACCACGGACGCGGCGTGCAGCCCGACGACGAGGACGACGGTGTACACGTCCAGGACCAGGACCACGTGGTGCACGGCGGGCCAGTCCCGCAGCAGCAGGGACATCCCCACCGTCTCGACGACGCACACGAACGCGAGCCCGGCCGTCATCGCGCCCTGCCCCCGCGCGTACCCGAAGGCGTGTCCGCCGCCCTTCGTCCCGTGGGTCCGCCGGACCGCCCACAGCCACAGGCTCACCAGCAGCCGCAGCTCGTGCCGGACGAGGAGCCCGGGGACCCTCATGACCGCCGCCCCCGCGAGGCGATGTCCATGGCCTGCCGGATCGCCTCGGCCTGGGCCGGGGCGAAGTCGGCGTAGAAGGCACGCAGAAAGCTGTGCCCGGAGTCGAGGACGACCTCTTCCCCGGGTTCCCCGGGTTCCCCGGGTCCCCCGGGCAGCATCTCCTCGGGCAGACAGCCGGCCAGCGCGCGGGCCGCCTCGCCGACGCGCGGATCGTCCGGGCGGGCGTCGACGAGGTCGTCGAGCAGCGCGTAGGCCTGGTGGGCCCGTGCGACCGCCTCCGGCGAACCCAGCGCACCGCGCAACGTCTCCAGCAGCTGCTCCCGGTCCTCCGGGGCCACCGTGGTCTCCAGCAGCGCCAGCATCTCCCGGTCCCGGGCGGCCATGGACGAGTCGCCGGGGGCCTGCGGGAGGTCGGCGAGCAGCGTGGCCAGCTCCGGCGAGACCGGCCCCTCGGCCGGCAGTCCGCCCTCCGCCTCCAGCAGCACCCGCAGCCGCGCCCGCCGCTCCCGGATCGCCGCCTCCTGCTGCGCCAGATCCGCGTCCAGCTCCTCCAGCACCTCGGCCAGATCCTTCCCGGCCTCGTCCGCGAGCACGTCCCGCACCTCCGCCAGCCCGAGCCCCAGCTCGGTCAGCCGCCGGATCCGGGCCAGTACGACGAGGTGCCGCAGGGTGTACGTCCGGTAGCCGTTGGTCAGCCGCTCCGGTTCGGGCAGCAGGCCCTGGTGGTGGTAGTGCCGCACGGTCCGCGTGGTGACGCCGACGGCGTCGGCGAGTTCTCCGATTCGCATGGCTTCAGTAGAGACGTTGACGTTGCGGCAGGGTCAAGCGGCTACTGGCTCGGCAAACGTTCCCGACCTCTCGGACAGGTGATCAGCCGATGTCCCAGTCTGGCGAGCGACCGGAGGAGGGGCGTGACCTGACTGCCATGCCTCGGGCTGACCACGAGGCCGAACGCCGCCGCTGTGCCGACGGCGGCATCCCCCTCTACTTGCTCGTCGACCGACAGGCGTCCTCGATCACGCTGTTCAGCAGCCCGGTGAAGACCGGCCACCGCGACGACCACCGTGAACACCGCACTCGCCACCCCCCTCGGCACACCGCTGGCTCTTCCGGAGCCCTACGCCTTCGAACCCGGCGACGTGTTCGCCGCCCTCGCCGGCCTGGGCGTGATCCGCACGGCGATCGCCTTCGTCGCGTTCTTTGAGCTGATCAAGGAGGTCTTCCTGGACGATTCCCTGACGCCCGGCGTGCTCGTCGCCTTCACCCTCATCCTCACCGGCTCGGTGCTGGCGACCGCGGCCACGGGAGCGAGCCGGCGCGCACGCCCGGTACCATGGTCGATACGGCAGACGAGCCGGGCGGACGGCCGCGTGGAGTCCCTTGCGGGACTTCCCGAGGAACGTCCGGGCTCCACAGGGCAGGGTGATGGCTAACGGCCACCCGGGGTGACCCGCGGGAAAGTGCCACAGAAAGCAGACCGCCCGGCGCTTCGGCGCCGGGTAAGGGTGAAACGGTGGTGTAAGAGACCACCAGTGCCCAGGGCGACCTGGGCAGCTAGGTAAACCCCACCCGGAGCAAGGTCAAGAGGGGACGCCTCCTCGCAAGAAGGGGCGGCCCTGCGCGGACGTTCGAGGGCTGCCCGCCCGAGTCCGCGGGTAGACCGCTGGAGGCCGGTGGCAACGCCGGTCCTAGATGGATGGCCGTCGCCCGGGGCTCCGCGAGGACCCCCGGGAACAGAACCCGGCGTACAGCCCGACTCGTCTGCCCCTCAGGGCCTCTGACCAGCGAAAGCGCAGGTCAGAGCCTCTTTTTCGTGGCGGACCGACTGGAGCCTCACCCCGGTGCGTATCGGTTCAAACCGGACGTCATCGATATGAAGGTAGCCACGAAGGTAGCCACGCCGGGCGGCTCGGCGGGAGAGCGGTTCGTCGTCCGTGCCCGGAGGGGAGCGGATCAGGTGAGCCGGTGCTCCCAGCGCAGCGAGGGGGCCCGGTCGATCCAGTACTGGTGGGAGGCGGGCGTCACACGGAGCCGTACGGAGTCGATCTCCGGCGCCCCGGCGCCCTGCCAGGCGACCAGGGAACGTTCCACGTCGTCCCACAGGGCCACCGGACCGCCTTGGCGGACGGTCCAGTTCTCGCCGTCGGCGAGGAACTCGGCGAACGACTCCCTCTCCGGATCGAACAGGTACCGCAAGGGCGAGCCGTCGCCATCCGTCGCACGGACGAACTGAGCGCCGGGCGCCGCCAACTGCGCAAGGAAGGCGGGCATCCACTCCTCGAGGACAAGGGGTGACACCTGAGCGCGCCGCTCACTGTCCGCGTACGCGGTCCGGGCGGAGAGATCGCCAGCCACGGGGGCCACTGCCTGGGCCCGCGCCTGCATGAAGGAGGGTGCCACCCCGCGTCCTCATCAACGGCCGAAGATCGCAGGGCTGTTGGGAGTGACCCTCCCCGAGCTGGAAGCCCTTCTCTCCGACGAACAGCCGGCCGAGACAGCCGGGCTCTCCGCTGCTCCACCCCTCCTCCATGGTGATGATGACGACATGAAGCGCCGCGAAGTCCTGGGTCTGCTCGCCGTTACGGGTGCGCTGGTCGCACTTCCCGATCCCGGTGATGCCGCCCGAGGGCGCGCGGCGTCGACGCTCTTGGAGACGGGGGACGCCCTGCATCGCGGCCTCTGGCAGGTCTACGCGCTATCGGACGCCAAACAGGTCGTCTTCCCTGTGGTGCGCGCACAGCTCGATGTGATGGCGAAGGGACTGGCCGAGACCCGTACTGCTGTGGATCGGTCCCGATTGTGTCGGATGACGGCCGACCTCTACCAGCTCGTCGGCGAGCTGTTCTTCGACGCCAACCGGTACACCGACGCCGCGCAGTGCTACACACTGGCCGCCAACGCGGCCTACGCCGGTGGCGACCACGACCTGTGGGCCTGTGCCATGACCCGCCACGCGTACGTCGAGCTGTACGCGCGCCGCGCGCACGCTGCCCAGCCCCTGCTCGCGGCAGCTTTCCGCATCGCCCGGCGGGGTGACGGCACTCTCTCCACCCGTCACTGGGTCGCGGCCGTCCAGGCGCAGGCTTACGCGGCCGTGGGCGATCTCGACGCGTGCAACCGGGCTCTTGACGAAGCTGAGAAAGTGCAAGCCCTCGACAGCGCTCACTCCCACAACGGCGGCTGGCTCCGCTTCGACGGCTCCCGCCTGGCAGAGGAGAGAGGGGCCTGCTACCTCCAACTGGGTCGCCCTGATCTCGCCGATGAAGCGCTCACAGCGGCCCTTGCCCAGCCTCTGTCCCTGCGTCGTCGCGCTGCCGTCCTGAGCGACCTCGCCGTGCTCGGGGCGCACAGACGGGACATCGACCAGGTCGTGTACTACACGGAGCAAGCACTCGGACTGGCCGACCGGTCGAATTCGGGATTCATCGGCAAGAAGCTGGACGGGCTTCGGGGGCGTCTTGCCCCGCTCATGTCCGATGACCGAGTCTCGACTCTTGATCACCGAATCGCGGCGCTTCCGCGCACCGCATGACGAGAGGGACACGCGCATGAATGACGGCCGGATCTTCCGCGAGGCGTGGATCGACGGTGTGAACAAGCATTACCCCGGCGAGCCCAAGCCTGGCTACGTCACGCCGTGGGACGACACGCCCGCGTGGGAGCGCGAAGCGGCCGCCGCCGTGTACGGGCAGGTGCGCGACTTCATCGAGGTCAGCGGCGGGCATGCGGCGAGGCTCACACGCGAGCAGAAGGGCCGATTCGTCGCGATCTGCTGGACCGCCCAGATGTTCAGGCACTTCGAAGACCCGAAGCCCGGATATGTTGCCGACTGGTCCGACCTGCCAGACTGGCAGCGGGAGACGGACGCGGACATCTTCGAACGCATCGAAGGGACCGTCTGAATCTCAGGAGCGACGACGTCCCCGTCCGGGCCGATCCGGGCGGGGATGTCTTGTCACGTAGCCATCAAAGTAGCCACGGAAGCACCATTCCTGCGCGTTTGTGCAGGTCATAGCGTTGTGCCGACAGTCCCCGGCGTACAGCCCGACTCGTCTGGCGGCCCGGCTCCCCGGCAGGCCGTGGTCAGACCTGCGGATCCATCGAACGCAACAGCTCCAGCAGGCCCTGAGCCGGAACCAACTGGTCGTCGGTCACCGGGTCCGGACTGAAGTGCATGAGGTCGTTGCGGAAGGTGCGGCACGTCTCCAGCGCCGTCAGGAAGTGCTCCTGGTCGATGCCCCATCCCAGAGCGGCCCAGTTGTCCGGGACCTTGAGCAGGTGTTTGTACGCTCCGAATGTCAGGTCGGCGGCAGAGCGCACCCTGGCGGCGCGTTTGGGCGACGGGATGACGGCTCTGATGCGGTCGAGTGGGATGCACCGGTCCACCACGCGGCGCAGGCGCTGCTCGATCTCCTCGACCAGGACGAAGGGGCGCACGCGTGTGCCGAACTGTCCGGTGAGGTCGGACGCCGTGATCAGACCGCAGACCTTGTGGTCGTGATCGCGGACGACGACGTAACCGTGCTGCTGAATGGCCCCGATCCAGTTCAGGAGGTCGTCCGAGCCGTCTGCCTCCTGCCCGCGTACCGTCGCGGCAGGCAGACCGGCTGTCGGGTCCGCCATGCGCGCGCGCCCGATCGACTCCCAGCTCACGACGCCGCGCAGCCGTCCGTCCGCGTCCAGCACGGGGAGCTGGCTGTAGCCGCGCAACACCATGAGCGTGATGGCGCTTTCGATGGTGTCCCCGACACGCACGCACTCGGGCATGCGGTTCGCGGAGTCGAGGTTGCTCACCAGGTAGGCGACGGTTTCGGCCTCGGACTCCTCGTCCGGCAGGTGACCGGCGAGCATGGTCGAGAAGCGGGAGGCCATGTCCGCGAAGACGTCGTCGGCGGCACTGTCCGCGGCTTCCTGAAGCCGGGCCCCCAGACGGCTGCCACCCGACATCCTGGTCACCGCGCTCGCTCCCGACTCGTCCGGCTCGGCGCCGCCTGCCAGTACCGCGATCCGGCTGTCCAGCGTGCCCTCCGTGAACGGCGGAACAGTCACCAGGCCCCGGGCCTCGAGGTCGTCCTTGATCTGTGCGGTGGTCGCCGGGTAGCGCCGCTGGACACCCCATACGGCGAGGAAGTCCCGGATGGACAGGGTGAGCGGCTCCTCGTCGCCGCGCCTGCGCACCTCCTCGTACAGTTTCGCCGGCTCGGTCAGGGTCGCGGCGAACTCGTCGGCGTCGGGTCGGCCGGGGTCGGGCTTGCCCTCGGCCAGCGCTGCCACGCGTTCGGCCGCTCCGAACCTGCTGAGCTCGAAGACGGTCAGCAGGGAGCCCAGGCTGTCCAGCAGGTCGGACTGGATCTCCTGCCGGTCCAGGTCCGTGACCAGCCACTCCACCCGCCGGACATGCCGCAGTCCTTCCGCGGCCTGAGCCCGGTACTCATAGGCGCCCACCACCCGCCCGATGGCGACGCGTAGGGACTTCAGAGGCAGCACGACGAGGTCGTCGGGCTGGATCTCGTGCACGAAGCGGTAGAGCTGTCCGGTCCAGTTGCCGATCGTGTAGGAACCTTCGTCGGGGTAGGCGGCGGCGACCGCTGCCCGGATGTCGGAACGGGTGGCGGCGCCGGCGAGGTCGCCCATCGCGAGCCTGTCCCATCCGACGACGAGAACGCCTTCTTCGAGGGCGACTCGCTCCCGCTCCCCGTTCTCTCCCGCACGCACAACCCAGGCTCGCATTTCGCCCCTCCCCGTAAGCACAAGGCACATGATCAACCTCGCTGACCTTAGGACACCCACGACGTCGATGGGTAGGACAGCATCGCTGCACGTCTCGCAGGGGGGCGCTTTCCAGTCGTCCGTGTGTGTTCCACCACAGCCCGTAGACTGACCTGCGTCAACCTGGCCGAGGGGAAGGCCGTGACCGGGACGTGGGGGTACGAGAGCGCCGATGAAGCCGCTGGACACCGATGCCGACCCGCGTGTGGTGGGGCCGTTCGAACTTCTCGCCAGGCTCGGCGCGGGCGGCATGGGCGTCGCCTACCTGGCCCGCAGGATCCCGCTGGACAACCTCCCGGACGAGATGGCCGCGGGTTACCGTCTGGTCGACTCCGGCCCTGAGGAGGAGAGTGCCCCGGCGCAACTCGTCGTCGTCAAGATGATCCAGCCGAACCTGCTGGACCATCCGCAGGCACGTGAGCGGTTCGCACGCGAGATCGACGCCGTCCGGGCCGTCGTCAGCGACCGGGTTCCGGCCCTGCGCGCCGCTGATCCGGAGGCCGCCGAACCGTGGTTCGCCATGGACTACATCGCGGGCCCCTCCCTGCACACGCTGGTGAAGGAGTCGGGTCCCTTCGACGTGGGACCGTACGCGGCGCTCGGCCTCGCCCTCGTGGACGCCCTGCGCGCCATCCACGGTACGAAGCTGCTGCATCGCGACCTGAAGCCCAGCAATGTCGTGCTCGGTCCGGACGGGCCGGTGGTGCTGGACTTCGGTCTGGCGGTGCTGTCCGAGCGGCAGTCCAGCCAGGCGCTCACCAACACCGGGGACCAGATGGGCACGGCCCCCTACATGCCCGTGGAGCAGTTGAGGGACACCAAGCACGTCGAGGAACCGGCGGACGTGTACGCCTTGGGTGCCACTCTCTTCTTCGCGTTGACAGGCAGACCGCCCTACCCCTTCATGCCCCTGATGTCACCGCCGAAGTGGGAAGGTGTCGCGGCTTCCTTCCTCCCGCTGCTGGCTCAGATACTCGTTGCCAGCCCTTCCCAGCGGCCGGATCTCGATGGTGTGCAGGAGAGCCTGTACACGTTGCTGGCCGATGCCGGGATGACGCCGGAAGCCGCTGCGGCGCACCTACGGGACCATGTCGTCGGCGCGAGCCTGGCCCCCCAGCTGCCCCCGCAGGCCCTCGCCGATGATCCGGACCCTGCCGTTCAGGAACTGGCCCAGCGGGCCGTCAACAGGGGAGACGCACCGGACGCGCCCTGGGCGGAGGACGATCCCGGTTTCTACGGCATCGACACGGACGACATCGAGTGGGTGGCCGACGCCTCGGACGGGCCGGGCACACCTGGCGCCTACACGCCCACGCTCGCCGACCCGGAACCGGCCCCGCCCGCGGCCCCGGCTCCGGCGGCCGAGCCCGCCGACGCCCCGGGACCGGTGCCCACGAGCTATCCGCTCCCGCCGCCCAGCCCCCACGACGATTCGGCGAAGGCCGCCGTCACAACCGACAGCAGCCCGCGGACGCCTCCCCGGGCGGCGCAGAACGTCGCCGCCGACCTCCGTGAGCGCTACGCACACCGCAGGGACCTGTAACCGACGGCCGGCCGAGCCGGGCACGTGGTAGGCAGGGCCGTCGCACGAACGCGACCGGTCCTGCCCGGCCGCCCGCGGCGGCCCGTCCCGCCCCTTCCCGCCGTCCCGGCGCTACCCTCGACCACGCCTCGTACTACCCGAAAGGACCACTCCATGCCTGCACCCGACGGCCCTCCGCCCGCCGGCACGGTGATCGAGGTGCGGGACGAGGAGTGGATGGTCCGCAACAGCAAGCAGGTGCGCCCCGGTGAGTACCTGATCGAGGCCGTCGGCGCCTCCGATCTCGTGCGCGGTCAGGAGGCACGCTTCCTCGCCCCCACCATGGACCGGCCCCGCGTCCTGCGACCCGAGCACACCCGGCTCATCCCCGACGACTCGCCGCACTTCCGCCGCAGCCGCCTCTTCCTGGAGGCCGTGCTGCGCAAGACACCATTGCCGCAGCGGGAGCGGCGCCTGGCGCTGACCGACGGCTTCCTGCTGGACCGCATGGACTACCAGCTCAGGCCCGCCGAGAAGGCACTCGCGAACCCGCTGCGTCCCCGGCTGCTGATCGGTGACGTGGTCGGCCTGGGCAAGACCCTGGAGATCGGTGTGCTGCTCGGCGAGCTGATCCGCCGCGGACGTGGCGAGCGCATCCTCGTCGTCACACCGGCGCCCGTCCTGGAGCAGTTCCAGCACGAGTTGTGGACGCGTTTCTCGCTGCCGCTGGTCCGGCTCGACAGCGCGGGCATCGCCCGCATCGAGCGGAAGATCCCCGCGGGCCGCAACCCGTTCACGTACTACAAGCGCGTGATCATCTCCATGGACACGCTCAAGAACCCACGGCGCTACCGCCCGTGGCTGGAGCACATCCGCTGGGACGCGGTCGTCATCGACGAGAGCCACAACCTCATCAACCAGGGCAGCGACCGCCGCGCCCTCGCCGATCTTCTCGCCGAACGCACCGACGCGCTCATCCTGGCGAGCGCGACCCCGCACAACGGTGAGATGCCCGCCTTCACCAGCCTGATCCGCCTCCTCGACCCCATGGCCGTCAAGGACCCGAGCCGTCCGAAGGCCGAGGAGCTGGAACACCTCATGCTGCGCCGCACCAAGGTCAGTGCCGAGGTGGCCGAGCAGCTCAAGGGCCATTGGGCGCCGCGCGGCGGTTCCCACCCCGTGCGGTGCCGGGCGAACGCCCTGGAGGAGAAGGTCTTCCAGGAGCTTGCCGAGCACTGGCTGAAACAGTCCGGGCAGCAGGCCGCGGCGGAGGACCGGCTCTTCCCGTACGTCCTGCTCAAGTCATTCCTGTCCTCGCACCGCGCCCTGTTCGTCACCGCCCGCCAGCGGCTCACCAGGACCGGTCACGTGCTGCCCGAGCGGCACCGGATCACCGACGAACCGCTCTCCGGCATCACCGCGAGCACCCCCGAGGCCGCCTCCCTCCTGCGCCTGCTGGAGCTGGCCCGCGCCATCGAGGGCGCGGGGGCCGCAGGCGGCGAGCCCTCCGCCGCCTCCAAGCTGGCCGGACTCGTCGACGAGCTGCGCCGCATCGGTGTGAAGGCGGGCAGCCCCACCCGCGCGGTCGTCTTCTCCGAACGCCGTGAAACCCTCGACTGGCTCGGCGAGGTGCTTCCGCCGCTGCTCGGCTGGACGACGGAGGCCGACGCCAGGGCCGCCGTCAAGGTCATGTACAGCGGCGCCGGGATCTCCGACCGGGTGCAGATGGAGTACGTCGACGAGTTCGCCCGCGCGGGCAGCGACGTACGGTTGCTGCTCACCGGCGACGGCGCCTCCGAGGGTGTGAACCTGCATCGCCAGTGCCACCACCTCATTCACTGGGACCTTCCCTGGAGCCTGATCCGGGTCGAGCAGCGCAACGGCCGCATCGACCGGTACGGGCAGACCAGGCCGCCGGAGTTCCGCGCGATGATCCTTGAGACGGCGGTCGAAGGTGCGCTGGACGACACGGACATCGCCGAGAAGGTCCTTGCGCGTGAGCAGCGGGTTCACGAGATCCTCGGCGCCGTGGAGGCGGCGACGAAGGACAACGACGGCGACAAGGAGGAGCGGCGCGTCATGGAGGCCCTCTTCCGGGGAGAGGCACCGCAACTGGCCGTCGACGAGCTGCAGACCGTTTCGCAGGAGTCCCTCGACTCGCTGGAGGACGGTGAGATGCCCGCCGACCTGACCGTGGCCCAGCAGCTGAACGCCGAGTTCGGCACCGGCACCGACCCGTTCGAGGACGCGGAGGCGGACTTCGGCTTCGACTTCGGCTTCGACGCCGAGGACGACGCGGATGACAGGGGTGCCCCGGATGCTCCGGGCGGCGGTTCCGCGGCCGGGCCCGAGTCCGTTGCCGCCGGTCACGCGCCCGTCCGCGTCGTCGAGGAACTGCGCCTGTTCACGGACCGGCGCGACTACGTCCTCACCGGCCTGGAGGAGCTGGCCGACCTGGAGGCTTTCCGCCTCGACACGACCGTGCACGGCAACGACCTCAGCTTCGACACCCCGGAAGACCTCGCCGACCGGCTCGACGTCCTGCCGGCCACCTACCTGCGCGACCACGGCATCACCCAGCGCATGAAGCTCACCTTCAGCCGCGAGGACGCCGCCGACGCTCTGCGCCGGGCCCGGGAGGACGCCGATTCGCGGTCGCTGTGGCCGGACGCCCACTACGTAGGCGAGCTGCACCCGGTCATGGAGTGGATCACCGACAAGGTGCTGGTCCAGCTGGGCCGCCAGCAGGCCCTCGTGATCCAGGTCGACCGTGCCCGCGTGCCGGAGCCCGTCTTCCTCACCCAGGGCGTGTGGTCCAACCAGGACGGCCGTCCGACGGTCGTGGCCTGGCTCGCCGTCGACGGCCTGGGAGGGGAACCTCGGGTGCGGGAGCTGACCCGGTCCCTCCTCGCCGACCTCGGCCTGGGCCCGGACATGCCGGACCACTTCGCCGCCGGCGACCCCCAAGCGCTCCAGCGGCATGTCGAGGCCGCCGTCACCGCCACCCGCCGCGAGATGGACCGGCTGCGCGCGGAGGCGGAGGAGCACATCGACCGCCCGCTGCGGGAGTACGAGTCGAAGGTCGGCCACTGGCTGGAGCAGAAGCTGCCCGGCTTCAGCGGCGGGCACACCGCGCGTGAGCGGGCCGCCGAGAACCTGGAGAAGGCGGCGAGCCGGCTGCGCACGACCGGCGATCCGATGGTGCGGGTCCTGGCCGTCCTGGAGCCGAGCTCATGACCGTTCGGCCCCTCCCACCCGTGCATGACGTCACCGAAGCGATCCGGCAGGAGCAGCAAGCGTGAAGTTCGACGCTCTGATCAACGAGGGTGAGTACTTCCCGTCCTTCTTTCTGGACGAGATCCTGCCCAAGCAATTGAAGACGGGCCGCCTGAAGGAGTGGGCGGCCGAGGAGCGCCAGGGCCGGCCCACACCCCGGCAGGGACTGCGCGACCTCACCGGCCCCTACCTCGACGTGCGGCTCCGCGTCGGCGGCGAGGCGGAGAAGTACAACGTCCTGCCGGACGCGGTCGCCGTGGCCGCCCAGCAGGCGGCGGCCGAGGCACTGAAGGACCGCACCGGCACCGACGAGCAGCCCCCCGCCTTCCAGCCGGCGTCCGCGCCACGCGTGTCCGGCGACAGCCCGGAGGAGGAGTGGCGAGCCGGTCTGCACGCCTGGCACACGCGGGTCCTGCAGGCCCTGGGCTTCACCCCCTGCCCCGGACACCTCACCGTCCACGGTGCCGCTGGTCCCGTCGCGGTGCCCGTCGCCCACAGCGAGCCCGGCGTCGCCGTCCTGGCCGGCGGGTTCGCCGCCGACATCGCCGACACCCGCGGTGACGGCCCGGCCAACCGGCTGCCCGCGCCGGTCCGCGTGACCTCCGGAAAGACCCTCACCACGGTCACCGACCTCGCCGCCTGGCTGCTCGCCGCCGACGGCGCGCCCCGCTACGCCCTGCTGCTGTTCGGCGGGGTCCTCGTCCTCGCCGATCGCGAGAGCTTCGCGAGGGGCCGTCACCTCACGGTCAGCCTCGAGGTCGCGCTGCCCCGCAAGGGAGTCAAGGGCGCGAGCGCGGGGGAACTGGAAGTGATCGCCGCTCTCTTCGGCGCGCAGTCCCTGCGCCCGGCCCAGGACGGCGGGGACGACGACATCGCCCGCCTGGTCGCCGAGTCCCGCGACCACTCCGTGGGCGTCACCAGCGACCTGCGCGAGGGCCTGAAGGCATCGGTCCAACTGATCGCCAACGAGGTCCTCGAACGGGCGAAGCAGCAGGGCGCCGACCACGAGGACCTCCCCGAGTGGCTGCCGGGTCCGCTCGCCGAGCGCGGCGCGCTCCCGGGCCTGCTCACCAAGGAGTCCCTGCGCTACCTCTACCGCATCCTCTTCCTCCTCTACGCCGAGGCCCGGCCCGAGCTGGACATCCTCCCGATGAAGAGCGAGGAGTACGTCCACGGCTACAGCGTGGCCCGCCTGCGCGAACTGGCCGTCCAGGAGAAGCTGTCCAGTACCTCCCGCGACCGCTACCACTTCCACGACTCCCTGGCCCTGCTCTTCGAGAAGGTGTTCACCGGCCACCCCGTGGCGGACACGATCACCTCACGCGAGGCGGCGGGAGCGCGAGCGAGCGACACCGCCCCGGACGCGGAGACGCCTGAGCTGCCCGACCTGTCCGAGGACGACGGCTACGAGGGTGTACGCATCGAGGCCCTGAAATCCCGCCTCTTCGACCCGACATCGATAAAGCTTGTCGACCAGGAGATCACGCACCCGGACGACATCGCGCCCGACGGCACGGTCCGCGAAGGTGCCCGCCGCCTGGACCTGCGCCTGCGCAACAAGGTCCTGCACCAGGTGCTGCGCAACCTGACCGTCGTGGAGGGCCGCGGACGCGGCGGACGCGGCGGCTTCATCTCGTACGCCAACCTCAGCATCAACCACCTCGGCGCGGTGTACGAGGGCCTGATGTCCTACACCGGCTTCATTGCCGACGAGCCGCTGTACGAGGTCGCCAAGGGCGGTGACCCGAGCGGCGGCTCCTGGCTGATCAAGGCGAGCCAGGTGCGCTCGGGCCGCTACCCGGACGGCCCGGACGACAGCGTGTTCGTCGCCACGGAGATCAACCCCCAGACCAACGAGCGCGTACCTGTCCCGCGCAAGGTCGGCACCTACGTGTACCGCCTGGCCGGCCGAGACCGCCAGACCAGCGCGTCCTACTACACGCCGGAGTCCCTCACCCAGGCCACAGTCGAGCAGACCCTGCGCTTCCGCCTGAACGAGAAGGGCGAGGTCGACCCGAAGGAGCCCGAGGCGGCCTGGGTCAACGCGGCGGACGTGCTGCGCTGGCGCGTGTGCGAACCGGCCCTCGGCTCCGGCGCGTTCCTCAACGAGGCCGTCAACCAGCTCGCCGAGCTGTACCTGCGGCTCGCCCAGCGCGAGCGGGGCGTGGAGATCGACCCCGAGGAGTACCAGCGCGAGCTGCAGAAGGTGAAGGCGTACATCGCCCTGCACAACGCGTACGGCGTGGACCTGAACGAGACGGCCGTCGAGCTGGCGGAGATCTCGTTGTGGCTGAACACCATGTACCGGGGCATGAAGGCCCCCTGGTACGGCCTCCACCTGCACCGGGGCAACTCGCTCGTCGGAGCCTCCCGCAAGGTGTATCCCGGCAACAGCCTGCGCGACGGCGGCTGGCTGACGACGAAGGCTCCGCAGAAGCCCCGGCACGTCCCGCTGGACGAGCGGCTCAAGGGGCGCGAGGTGCACCAGTTCCTGTTGCCCGCGATGGGCTGGGGCTCGATCGGTGAGAAGGTCGGCCTGCGCACCCTGAAGAAGGGCACGGCGGAGGAGACCGTGAAGGCCGTGGTCGACGGCGACGTCGTCGACTGGCTGGAGCCCGAGCTGGTCGAGGCGATGCGCAAGTGGCGCTCCGCGATGCGGCGCAAGCCCAAGGGGGAGACGAAGCGGACGCCGCCGAAGCCGAAGGCCGCGCCGACGGCGGAGCAGCTGGCGGTGGAGACGGACGACGCCGGGCTGGGGCAGGGGGCGTTCGACCTCGGGCTGGAGATCTGGGAGCAGCCGTCGCTGGGCCTGCCGGGCGGTGCGGCGGCTCCGGCCGCGACTGCTGGTGGCGGGAGTGCGTCGGTTCGGGGATCCGCCCCGGTGGCCGAGGACGAGGACCGGGAGCCCGGGGAGGCGACCGAGACCGGGCGGCTGATCCGGCTCGCCCGCCGCGTGGAGTACCTGTGGGACCTCGTCGTCATGCGGCTGACGCTGTCCGAACGGGAGATCTCCCGGCACGTCGACGTGTGGGGCGCCGCGATCCCCCGGGACGGGCAGGCCGCCGGGAGTACGGGGCCGATGGACCGGGACGCGGTCCTGGAGGCCCTGCACCGCAAGGGCACGCCCTACTGGCGGCTCAAGCAGCTCATGGACGCCTGGTGCGCGCTGTGGTTCTGGCCGCTGGAGGAGATCGGGTTGCTCGACGGCTCGGACGAGTTCGAGTACCGGCCGGACGGCGAGGACCGCACGCTGTTGAAGAAGGGCGACCCCAGGCGCAGGGTGGCTCTGAAGTCCCTCAAGGACTGGCTCGAGTTCGCCGAGGCCGTCGTCGGGCGGGTGGACGTGGACACGGGCGAGGGGCAGCAGACCTCGCTGCTGTCCTTCGAGGGCGTCAGGAGTCTGGACGAGCTCGACGCCAAGGAGCGCGAACTCGACCAGAAGATGACCGAGGCCACGGCGTGGTCCAAGCCGGCGGATCTCGGCTACACGTTCCCCTGGTACGAGACGGTGCAGCGGATCGCCGGGGAGCGGGGGTTCTTCCACTGGGAGCTGGACTTCGCGCATGTATTTGCCGAGGGTGGCTTCGACCTGATGGTGGGGAATCCGCCGTGGGTCAAGCAGGAGTGGAAGGAGAGCGGCGTACTCGCCGAGTTCGAGCCGTGGTTCGAGCTCGCCGACAAGCCGAGCAACGAGGCCTGGGACGAGCGCAAGGCCGAGGTGATGGGTTGGCCCGGGGTTCGGCCGACATTCCTGGGCGAACTGGCGGACCATGCGGCGGTGTCCGGTTTCCTGGCCTCGGTCGACACCTATCCCGAGCTGGTCGGGACGCAGCCGGATCTGTACCGGGCGTTCATGTTGCTGGGTTGGAGGGCCATCGGCGAACGGGGGACGGCCGGGCTGATTCATCCGTCCACGCATCTGACGGGGGCGAAGGAAGGGGCGCTGCGTAAGGCGGCCTATCGGCACTTGCGGTTGCATGCAGACTTCGTGAACCAGCTCTACTTGTTCGCCAAACCTGTGGGTCACAGTAGCCACTTCAGCGTCAATGTGTATGGCTGTGATCAGGATGTCCACTTTCAACACATGAGCTGGCTGCTCCATCCCAGCGTGCTCACTAGGTCCTTGCGGCACGATGGTGAGGGACCAGTTCCGGGGGTGAAGGAAGGGGGTAAATGGGACCTGCGCCCGCATCGCGACAGGATCGTCACGGTCAACGAGGAGCGGCTTCGGGAGTGGCGCGCGCTGGCTGGAGGGGAGAACCCGCCGCCCGTCGGGCAGGCCAAGCTCTTGTACCCGGTCACGCGGGCGGAGGAGTCGGCCATCCGGGCACTGGCGAAGTGGCCGCACCGGCTTGCGGCGTGGGGACCGCGTATCAGCCGTGGGTTTGATGAGAAGAACGACCGCACTGCGGGCTACTTCACTTGGGTTTCCGGTCCGGCGAGTTCTTGGAACGACGTCATCTTGCAAGGGCCGTTCATCGGAGTAGGAACTGCGTTCTTCAAACGGCCGATTGAGGGAGCGCGGAGCTCGCTGCAAGTGGAGCCTTGGGATCACTTGAACCTGTCGGTGGACGAGGTACCGCGCACGAACTACCGACGCGCCGCAACGTGTTCAGCTATCGATTACTACAACGCAACCGCCCGGCGCACCTGGACTGACTGGGAACTGTTCAACATGCTGCGGGACGACGGACGAGTGTTGGACGCTCTCCAGATGTTGACCGATGATGAGAGCGAGCAGGAGGAGACGCTCCGCGATTGGTCTGCCCGCCCGTACTCCCGTTTCTTCCGTCTTGCGTGGCGAAGGCAGATCGCTTCGGATACCGAGCGGTCGCTGTACGCCGCTCTGGTCCCACCTGGTCCGGCTCACGTGCACATGGTGCACAGTGCTGTGCTGCCAACGACACGGAAGACCGCGCTGACTGCAGGCTTCTGGGCTTCGTTGCCGCTGGACTACTTCCTGCGTGCCACGGGCCGCTCAGACCTTCAAAAGGGCGAGGCCGAGGTCATGCCAGCGCCGACAGCAGACCATCCGCTTGAACAGGCCCTTCTCCTCCGCACCCTCCGTCTCAACTGCCAGACCAACGCCTACGCCCCCCTCTGGGAGGATCTATACGACCCGGCCTGGCAGCAGGACACCTGGGCCGCCTCGGCAGTCTGGCCCGACGGCACGCCTCCGCTTGCCGGGGGAGTGGCCGCCACTTGGACCCGGGACACCCCCCTCCGCACGGAGTTCACGCGCCGTGCGGCCCTCGTCGAGATCGACGCTCTCGTCGCTGTCTGGCTCGGCATCAGCGCCGACGAGTTGGTGGCCATGTACGACGCCAGGTTCCCCGTACTCCAGCAGTACGAGGAGAACATGTGGTTCGACGTCACGGGGCGCCGGATCGCCAAGGCGCACCAGCAGTACGGGTACGGGCAGCCCAAGAAGGCATGGAAGCAGCTGAGCAAGCCGGAGGGCTTCCCGGAGGAGTACGCGGTCCCGGACGGCTACACCGGCCCCCTGTACCGGGCCGACCGAAAGGCCGAGATGCGCGCCGCCCATGCTGAGTTCAAGCGCCGGATGGGCTGACCTGGCACCTCACCCGAGTGAGAGCCCTGCCGCCCCATGGCGAGCAGCAGGGCTCTCGCGGGCCTACGTGTGTCAGACGTTCCGACTCGCCGAGGCCAGCCCGACGAACCCGACCCACGCATCGGGCGACACCGTGACGATGGGCCCGCTGACGGCCTTGGAGTCCCGAACGTGCACAACTGCCGTACCGGCCGCGACCTCTACACAATCGCCACCCTCGGTTCCGCTGTAGCTGCTCTTGAACCAAGCGAGGCCGGAGGCGACGGACGAGGACTCAGCGTTGTTCATAGCGATCCCAGCACCCCTTCGATGAAGCTCAGCGACTCTCGCGGACTGAGAGCCTGAGATCGGATGATCCCACAGCGCGCAGCGGCGAGGGTCGCCAGTTCTGGGTCGGTCTGCAGAGAGCCGATTCCTTGCGCTTCCGCGTACACGAACGTCTTGCCGTCCTTGCGCGTGACGACGGTAAACGGACCGTTCACGCCCGCGTTATCTTCTCGGTCGATCGGCATGATCTGGATCTGTACGTTGCGCTGCTGGCCGATCAACAGCAGATGCTCCAACTGCCCGCGTAGCACTGCCTTCCCTCCGTACGGACGATGCAGGATCGACTCGTCGAGCACGAAGCATAGGAACGGGGCTGGGCTGCGGTCGAAGATGGCTCGTCGAGCCAACCGCGACGCCACCCGCTGTTCGATCGTTCCGTCGTCCAGGAGGGGACGTCTCATGCCGAGGAGTGCCCGCATGTACTCCTCGGTCTGAAGCAATCCCTTGACCAGGATCGTGTCGTACGAGACCAGCTCGATGGCCTCCTTCTCCAGCGCCGCCATCCCCTGAAAGAACACCGGATACTGAGCCCGCTCCACCTCCTCCTTCCACAGGCACAGCAACCCGCCCGCCCCCAACACCTCGTCCGCCCGCTCGATGGTCCTCGGTGACGGAATCCTCCGTCCCTGCTCGAACGACGCGACGGTTGCCGCCGAGTACCCGATCCGGTTCCCGAACTCCCCCCGGTCCAGCCCTTCCCGCAGCCGCAGCTTCTTCATGGTCTGCCCGAACGCGGCGACCACGCCCTTCGCCGCACCGTCCTCCGGACGCCGGCCACTCCCGCCGCCACCCCCGTCGTCGCTCTCCCACCCGTCCCCGAGACTCACGACCGCACCACCGCCGTCCCCGCCGCCCGCGAGGGCACCCGCACCCGCGTCCGCTTCGGCACTCTCCGTCATCGACCACCGCTTCCTCGGCTCAACGCCCCCGCAGGGAACGCCGTCACGCCGCGCGCTTCGTACCCGTAGAGGCACCGCGCGTACAGCCGGTCCGCGTCGGTGCGTCACCACTGGTCACGCTACGCCA
This sequence comes from Streptomyces sp. AC627_RSS907, assembly GCF_019049165.1. Lineage (NCBI taxonomy): Bacteria > Bacillati > Actinomycetota > Actinomycetes > Kitasatosporales > Streptomycetaceae > Streptomyces > Streptomyces sp. AC627_RSS907. The sequence continues at coordinate 14,517 of NZ_JAGMUE010000064.1, read as the reverse complement.
CCAACGGCACCGTGATCGGCATGACGAGTAATCCCGCCGACCTCACCAGCGCCACTCAACTCGCGCCCCTCGCGCCGCACATGGCTCCCCCCTTCGAGATGCGCTTCACCTCCACTCCGCGCGGAGCCCGCCTCGCCCGTCGGCTGGCAGCCCAGCGCCTCGACGTCTGGGGCGTCCCGTACGGAACCGACGCCCACGACGCGATCGTGCTGATCGTGGCCGAGCTGACCGCGAACGCCGTGCTGCACGGCCACGTGCCCGGCCGGGACTTCCACCTCCGCCTCCACATGACCGCCGACGCCCGCGCCGCGACGGCCCGCGTCGAGGTCACCGACACGCGCGGAGAGCGCGTCCCGCCACGACCGGAGGCGGTGGCCGCCGGCCAGGCCCCCGATGTCAACGAGACGGGCCGTGGGCTCCTCCTCGTCGCGACGCTCGCCACCCGATGGGGCTGGCATCCACGGTCCGACGGCCCGGGCAAGACGGTCTGGGCGGAGTACGTGGCCCACTCCGGACCGGCGATGGTTCAGTGACCGTGCAGGGCACGGATGGACGGGTACGTACCCGTACCCGTATCCTGATGGCCCCCGACGAGGAGGCACCGTGTCCGACGCCAACGTCCGTATCCCCGCCGAAGCCCGTGACAGGCTCGCCCGGATAGCGTCGTCGGAGGGCATGTCCCTGCGGGGCTACCTCTCCCATCTCGCCGAGACGCTGCTCACCCCGGAGGAGCGTGCCGAGCGTGCCGCCCAGGCCCGTGCCGTTCTGCGCGAGTGGAACGGCTACGACCCGAGCGCGGGCGAGCAGGCTGCGCTCGACGCCGAGCTCGACCGGCGGATGAGTGAGGCGGGCATCAGGTGACCGAGCCCCTGCACATCGTCCTGGACGGCACGGCGATGATCGCGGCAGGCAAGGGCAACGTGCTCGCTTCCCGGCTGATCCACCGGGCGCACGCGGAGGCCGGATGGTTCCTCTACGCCCCGGTCTGTGCCCTCGTCGAGGCCGACCGCGTGCGGCCGGGCACGGCCGAGCACCTCGCCGCGCTCCCCGGTGTCACCGTCCTCGAACTGGACCTGTCCGCCGCCCTCGCCGTGGCCCGTGAGCACTCCTGGGGCCCCGCCCACACCCGCCACGCGGCCGAGCCGACGGCCGAGCGGCCGAACGGCGCGGTGGTGGCCACCACCGACGCCGAGGCCTGGCGGGGGCAGCCCGTACGCGTCATCGACCTCGGCCCCTGATCGCGCCCGACCGCCCCGCACCTGCCTGAATGCCCTGCCGCCGGGCTGACTTTCCCGCACCCGGGCAGGGCTGTCGTACCTCACCCGTAGAGTAGAACGTGATCGATTCCGATCGCCCTGGTCCGCCGTCCCGTGCAGATCGGTGCGGTCGGTTCGCGGGACGGATCACGGCATACGGGGGCGGCAGAGCGTCATGAGACCCACACTCGCCGCGCAGACTCTGCGCGAGACCACGGTCGAGTACCTGACGACGACGTTCGCGCTGGCCGAACCCGACACCCAGGAGTCGCTGGAGGACTTCCTCACCGACCCGGCCGACGGCCTCTTCCGGGGGCCGTACCTGCGGATCAGGCGTCCCTTCCGGCCGGCGGCCAAGGGCTGGGAGCGCCATGTGGACTGGTACCCGGCGGACTTCCCACCGCCGTACGCCCACCAGGCGGAGGCGTTCGCACGGCTGACCAGCAAGGACGGGCACCGGCCCGAGCCCACCCTGGTCACCACGGGCACCGGTTCGGGAAAGACGGAGTCCTTCCTCATTCCCGTACTCGACCACTGCCGCCGGGCAAAGGACGCCGGGAAGCCGGGTATCAAGGCGATCCTGCTGTACCCGATGAACGCGCTCGCCGGCGACCAGGCCGACCGTCTCGGCGACCTGCTGGAGGATCCCCGGCTGCGGGAGGTGACGGCCGGGCTGTACATCGGTGAGGCGTCCTCGCGCGGCACCGCGCCGTACAAGCGGGTCATGATCGACCGCGCGGAGATCCGCCGCAATCCGCCGGACGTCCTGATCACGAACTACAAGATGCTGGACCTGCTTCTGCAGCGGCAGCAGGACGCTCCCCTGTGGCGGGACGCCGACCTGGCGTACGTGGTGATCGACGAGTTCCACACGTACGACGGCGCGCAGGGCACCGACGTGGCGATGCTGCTGCGGCGGCTCGCCGCCGTCGCCGGAGCCTCGGAGGAGGGCCGGCCGCTGGGGTCCGTCTGCCCGGTGGCCACCTCCGCGACCCTCGGCTCCGGCGGCGGGACGGGTGGGCCGGAGGGCATGCTGCACGTGGCCTCGCAGGTCTTCGGGACCCGGTTCCCGGCCACCGCGGTGGTGGGTGAGGACCGCCGGGACGCCGAGGAGTTCCTGTCCGCCGTCGACCACTCGCTGCCCCTGCCGTCACCCGCCGAGCTGTCCGAGCTGCCCGATCCCGCGCGGACGCCCGGCGGCATGGACGCGGTCGCCCGTGCGGTCCTGGGGTGCGACGCGACCGACCCGAGAGAGTTGGGGCGGCGACTGCTCGCCCACCCCTTCACCCACGCGGTGCTCTCCGCCGGGGACGGGCCGCTCACCTCCGCCGCCGTGCTGGCGGCGTTCCCCGCCGTGCTGGGGGCATCCCCCGCCGCGTCGGCGTGGCGGGCGGCGGCCGTCCAGGACCCGGAGCGGGCCGCTGTCGCGCTCGCCCGTTTCGCGGCCCTGATCTCGGTCGCCCGCGATCCCGAGGCGCCCGTCGGCAAGGAGCGGCCGCTGCTGCTGGTGGAGGCCCACCTGTGGATGCGGTCGCTCTCGCGGGTTCTGCGTTTCGTGGCACCGCAGCCGGTGTTCTCCTGGCCCGACGACGACCAGGCCACACTCACCGGAACCGGCACGGGAACCGGTCCTGCCGCACGATCCGGTCCGGACGCGGAACGGCAGGCCCTGGCCGTCGCCGCGCAGACCGAGCGGCGACGGCACGTCCAGCGTTCAGGACGCCTGCCCGCCGCCTACTGCCGGCACTGCGGACGCTCCGGCTGGGCGGCGATCTGCCCCGACCGCAACCCGCAGAACCTCGTCCACGCGCCGGACGAGATCTACCGCGCCAGTGTGACCGGTGGAGCCGCCAAGGGCCGGGTGCGGGCGATGATCGCCGCCACTCCGGCCGAGGCCGCCGAGCAGGCCAGGGCCACCCGGGCCCGCCGTGCCGCCCGACACGCCCGGCGCGGCGCCGCGCACGACGCGACCCTGCTGGTCCTGGAGGACAACGGCAAGGCACTGCGCCGACTCGACCCGGACGAGGTCCTGCTCGACGACGGTGACCGCGTCGCCCCGGCGCCCGAGAACGGCGTGTACGTGTGGACCTGGTTCGACAACCAGGAACAGGCCGACTACGCCAAGCAGGACCGCTGCCCGGCCTGCGGCCAGACCCAGGGCATCCGCTACCTCGGTGCCGGCGTCGCCCCGCTCGCCTCCGTCGTCGTCACTCAGCTGTTCACCGGCGGTGAGCTGCCGAGCGAGGACGAGCACAAGCGCGACCGGCGCAAGACCCTGATCTTCAACGACTCGGTGCAGGACGCCGCCCACCGCGCCGGCTTCGTCGCCAGCCGTTCCTGGAAGTTCTCGCTGCGTTCCCTCCTGCACGAGCAGCTGACGGAACACGTCCGCACCAGTCCGGAGTTCGCCGCCGACGGCGTCCCGCTCAACGAGCTGATCGCCTCCATGGTCAGTCGGGCCGCGGTCCCCGGACAGCGGCTCCTCGCCTCCGTCGTACCACCGGACCTGCACGACGTGGACCCGGTCAAGCGGCTGCTCGCAGGCAAGAAAGGCATTCCCAAGTCCACCTGGGAGCTGGTCGGCGAGCGCCTCGCCCTCAACACCCTGCTGGAGTTCGGCCTGCGCTCCCGCCTGGGCCGCACCCTCGAACTCACCCGCACGGTCGCCGCCGAGGTCCACCTGCCCGATCCGGACGCCGCGGCCAAGGCCGCGGAGTCCCTCTTCCGGGTCCACCTGGAGAAGCTGCTGCCGATGGCGGCCGTGCCCCAGGAACAGGACGAGGGAGGCCGTGCCGACGGGGCGGCGAGCCCCGAGCCCGTCGTCCCGGAGGAGGGTAGTCCGGAACGCCTGCGCCACTTCGAGGGGTATGTGCGCGGCCTCCTGGAACACGTCCGTCAGATCGGCGGCATCCACCACAGCTGGCTGGACCAGTACATAGACGGGGAGGGCCGTAGCCGGCACTACGTGTCCACCGGTCGTGCCCCCGGCATGCCGTCGTTCGGGTACGACTCGGAGGTACCGGCCTTCGTCCTCGTCGGTGCCCGCACCGGGCGTACCGACTTCGAACGCGTGGACACCCGCGACAGCTGGTACGTCGACTTCACGCAGCGCTGCCTCGGCCTGGACCGGGAGACGGCGGGAGGGTACCTGGCGGACCTGTTCGCCGAGCTGGCGGGTGAACGGATCGGCGCACTCGCCCGCCGCCGCACCACCCCGGCCGACAAGCAGCAGAACCACGGTGTGTACGGGCTGACTCCCGGCCACATCAGGGTCCGGCCGCTCGACGACGACCAGACCGCACAGGCCGCACTCACCTGCCCCAAGTGCGGCTGGACCCAGACGGTGCCGCCGGAACGGGCCGCGGTCTGGCAGGGCACCCGCTGCCCGCTCAAGCGCTGCGAGGGATCCCTCGCCCGGCCTTCCCGAGAGGCGGGCGGACGCGCGGCGCGCGACTACCGCTCCGACTACTACCGGCGCCTGTACCGGGAAGCGGACCCCTACAGCGTCGTGGCGGCCGAGCACACCGGCGTCCTCACACGCAAGGAACGCGAAGCGGTGGAGAAGGGGTTCCGGCTCGGACTCCAGCACACCGACCCCAACGTCCTGTCGTGCACCCCCACCCTCGAACTCGGCATCGACATCGGTCAGCTGGAGGCGGTCGTCCTGGCCTCCCTCCCGCCGTCCACGGCCGGCTACGTCCAGCGCGTCGGCCGCGCGGGCCGCGCCACCGGAAACGCGTTCATGGTCACCCTCGCCGACACCAGCCCCAGGGCGCTCTACCACCTGGCCGAACCCGAGAACCTCATCGCCGGCCCCATCCTGCCCCCCGGATGCTTCCTCTCGGCCGGTGAGCTGCTGTGCCGGCAGTACACCGCCTACCTGATCGACCGGGCGGCCCGTGGCACCCTTGACGGCGTGCCGCCCCTGCCGGAGCGGGTGACCCAGCTCGTGGGCCGCACCGGCTGGCTGACGCAGTTCCACAAGGCGGCGGCGGGCCGGACCGACCTCGCGGACGAGTTCCTGGGCCTGTTCCCGGAGATCGACGGTGTCCCGGGTTCCGGTGTGTCCCGCGACGCCCGCAAGACCCTGCGGCGCTACGCCGAGCACAAGCTGGCCGACGACCTGGAGCGCGCCAAGCGGGCCTGGGACGCCGAACGCGCCGAACTCCTCAGGCGCCGCGCCCTCATTTACGACGCGGCCGACGCGCTCCAGGAGGCCGTGGACGACGAGGCACGCGAGAAGCGCAACCTGATGCGTGAGGCGGCCGGTGTCTCCGCGCTCCTCCAGACGATGGGCCAGGCCGACGCACAGGGCTTCCTCGTCGAACACGGCCTGCTGCCCAACTACAGCCTCGTCGAGAACGGCGTGCGCCTGGAGGCCCAGCTCACCTACAAGGAAACGGTGCGCAGGACACGCTCGTCGGGCGAGGAGAACGCCGAGGACGCCAAGGGCAAGGACAAGCGGCCCAAGACGCGGTGGAGCAACGAGCCGCGCTCCTACGACCGGCCCGCCGAGGCCGCCCTCACCGAACTCGCCCCCGGCAACGCCTACTACGTACGCGGCTACCGGCACGTCGTCGACGGACTCGACCTCGGCCCCACCCCGCAGGACGCCGCCGACGGCATGCCCGCGGGGCTGCGGACCTGGCGGGTGTGCAAGGAGTGCGGCCACGTCCGCACCGGTGAGCACGCCGAGCAAGACACCTCGCCCTGCCCCCGCTGTGGCGGCGCGGGCATCGGCGGGCGAGGCGCCCTGCACCGGGTCGTCGTCCCCCGCAAGGTCACCGCGCACGACAAACGGGACGACGCGCGGATCGTCGACGACCACGACAACCGCACCCGGACGCCGTACACGACCGTCACCGCGGTCGACATCGACCCGGCCGACATCAAGCAGACCTGGCGGCACCAGAAGACCACCTTCGGTGTGGACCACGTCCGCGAGGCGGTCATCCGCCGCTTCAACCTCGGCAAGAGCCGCCACGGCAGGCGCAACGACACCAACTTCGCCGGCGCCGAGGTCGCCATCACCGGATTCACCGTGTGCCCGCGCTGCGGCGGCGCCACCGACCGCGAGCCCGGTCACGGACCCGCCCAGGACACCCTCAGCCAGTCCCTGCTCGGCCGTGCCGAACTGGCCCACCACCGGCCGTGGTGCCCCACCCGGCGCCGTGACAAGCAGGCGAAGCCGGAGGACGTACAGGTCATCACGGCCACCGAACACCGGACCGAGGCCCTGCGCATCCTGCTGCCCGCCGCCACCCTGAACGTCCCCGAACGCCTCGCCTCCTTCTCCGCCGCCCTCCACCTGGGCCTCGCCAAACGCTACGGCGGCGACCCCGCCCACATCCGGTCCGCCGCCGCCACCGAGCCCGACCGCGACACCGACCTCACCCGCAACTACCTCGTCCTCTACGACGCGCTGCCCGGCGGCACCGGCTACCTGCAACGGCTCGTCGACCGCGAGGGCGAGGAGTTCAGGGCCGTACTCGCCGCCGCCCAGAAGGAACTGCGGGACTGTCCCTGCGAGGGGACCCCGCGCCGGGCCTGCCACCGCTGCCTGCTCGGCTACGCCCCGGAACGGGACTACCAGCACCTCGACCGGCAGGAAGCCCTGTGGATGCTCGACGGCCTCCTGGGCGCTGACGGAAGCAGCGGCTGGGACGTGCGCAAGGACGCGGTCGACGCCGAACTCCGCTTCGTCGACCAGGCGGAGAGCGACCTGGAACGTCGCTTCATCGAATGCCTCGATCGCTGGCTCCAGACCCCGGGCAACGCGACCGCCGCCGACCACGCCTCGACACCCACCGGGCGCAACGGCAAGCAGTTCACCCTCACCCGGCCCGACGGCACGCCCGTCCACTGGGAAGTCGTCGCGCAGAAGGACCTGCACGGCTACCGCACCAGGCCTGACCTGTTGTTCCGCCCGGTCGCCGGTGACACGTCCAGTGACGGGGCGCCCCCCCTGCCGATCGCCGTCTATCTGGACGGTTATCGCTGGCACGCGTCCTCCCGCACCAACCGCATCGCCGCCGACGCGGCCAAGCGCGCCCGGCTGCGCGCCGACGGGATACTCGTCTGGCAGATCACCTGGGACGACGTCGCGGCCTGGGACCGGAGGCTCAAGGACGAGCCGGAGCGGGACCCCGACGCCCCGGCCGACCCGCTCGACGCCGTCGTCGCGGGCCGCGCCGCCGACGCCGCCTGGCCCCCGTACGACGTCACGTCCGGCGCGGGCCCCGGCGCCCTGGTCCGCGAGCAGTGGCGGAAGGCCAGGCAGGATCCCTCGGAAGTGGACACGCTGCTGTTCGAGGGAGCCATCCCCTCACTCCTCGGCTTCCTGCGCGACCCACGCCTGAACCGTTGGCAGCAGCTCGCCCAGCTCGCCGTCAGCGCGCCCGCCGCCCTGCGCAGGAGGGAACTCGTCGACGCGGATCCCGCGTCCGCCGTCGACTGGATCAACGCCGCCGTGCGCGGCGAGCCCACACCGGCGGCTTCGGGGCAGGGGCTCAAGCTTCTGACGTTCCAGGACGGATCCGGGCTGCCACTCGTCGTCGCGGGTGCCCGGCGCGCCGACGGCAAGGCGCTCCGGTGGAGTGCCCTCGCCGTGCTCGACGACCGGCTAGAGGCGGTCCAAGGCGACCGGGACGACCACCGGCGCCGCTGGAAGGCGTGGCTGTGCTGGGGCAACATCATCCAGTTCCTCGACCCCACGGGAGGCGGCCGGGCCGACGGGCTCGCCCTCGCCCGCACCACGCTCGACACCTTCGACGCCGCCCTGCTCGCCGCCACGGCCGGCCCGGCGGAGGGATTGCTCCCCGCACTGCGGGACGACGTCCAAGGAACCGGGCTCGTGCTCGCCGAGGACGACGAGGACCGTCCACAGGACGAGCCGCGACGGACCGGGGACGCCCCCGTCGGCGGCCCGGACACTCCGGCCCCGGAGGCCGACATGACTCCCGTGGAGCGCACCGCCTGGGAACTGACCCTCGGTGAACTCTCGAAGTGGGGCGACCCGGACGTCGCCGGACTCGCCGCCCGCCTCGCCGCTCGCGGCGACGTCCCGGCGGCCAGGGCCACCTGGGACGTCGACGGCGTGACGCGTACGGTCGAACTCGCCTGGCCCGGCCCTAGGATCGGAGTCGTCCTGGCCGAGGACGCCGAGGACACGGAGTACATGGCGCAGTGCGCTTCGGCCGGCTGGCAGGTGCGCGCGCCGGAACAGTGGGACGTGGACGAGCTCGCCCGCCTGCTGGGCGAGGAGGGGGTCGTGCGATGAACTACGGGGCGGGGCGGCCGGGAAACCGGGTCAGGACCCGGGTACGGGTGGAGCCTCAGGCGCACGGTGACCTGGAGCGCCGGGACGGGGCCGTGGCCGACGCGGTGGCGGACTTCGTCCGCCGGCTGCGCGCCGACCGCACCAACCGGGCCCTGCGTCTGTCCCCACTCCGCAAAGCGGGAATCGACGCGGACCTGTGTCTGGCCCAGCCCGACCCCCGCTGCATGGTTCTCGTCCTGGTGACGGACGGAGGAGACGAGATGAGCGTCCTCGCGGTCCGTGACGGAACGCGGGCGCGCGAGGAGCTGGCCCGCCTCACCGTCGAGATCAACCCCGTCTCGGGCGCCGTCGAGGTCGTCGACCAGACCGAGGCCGACGCCACCGTGGTCTCCCTGCGCGGCCGGGCCGCCCCCCTCTTCGCCTCGTACGACGACCAGACCCTCCTCGACCTCGGTGTCGTCCGGTCCCTGCTTCCTTCCCTCCGCGAGATCACCTCGGACGAGCAATTCCGGAGGCTTCTCACCCACAACCTCCCGGAACTCACCCGTGACGTCCTCCTGGCTCTGCGCGAGGGCGTACCCGCTGAGGACGTACGGCGGCACATCACGGACACGTGGCGCGCCGACGAGGAGGTCGACCCCCGCGACTGGGCACGGGCGGCGCGACGAGCGGTCTCCCGGGCGGAGACCGACGACGACGCCGTACTCGGCGCGCTGGGCCGCAGCTTCGACGCCTGGCGGCTCTTCCTCCATCCCGAGCAGCAACGGCTGGCCACGGGAGACTTCAAGGGCTCGGCGAAGGTGACTGGAGGACCCGGCACCGGAAAGACGGTCGTCGCGCTGCACCGAGTACGCCATCTCGTCGACCGCCTGCCGCCCGGCCACTCTCGCCCTGTACTCCTCACCACGTACAACACCAACCTCGCCCTGGAACTCACCGAGCGCCTGCGGCAGCTGGGCGGCGACGAACTGCTGCGCCGGGTCGACGTCCGGTCCGTCGACGCCCTCGCCCTCGCGATCGTCGAGGAGTCCCGCAGCGAGGTCGGCCGGCCACTTGATGACGACGCGGCGATGGAGCTGTGGCACACCGTGCGCTTCGAGACCGATCTGCTGGACTACGACGCCGACTTCCTGGACGCCGAGTTCAAGCACGTCGTCCTCGCGAACCGGTGCGGCACCTGGGACGCCTACCGCCGCGTGGGCCGCTCGGGACGCCCGCGCATCAGCACCGCCCAGCGCCACGACGTGTGGCAGCTCGTCGAGGCGTACCGGGCCCAGCTGGACGGCACACCGCGCCGGACCACCTACGCCCTCATCGCTGACCGGGCGGCGGAGCTCGAACAGCGCCGTATGACCCGTATCGAGGAGCAGGCCCGTTACAAGGAGAAGGAACAGCAGGGCCGCGACCTCGTCCACCGGGAGGCGGGCAGTGGCATGTGGCTCACGCCGCGCTACCGGCACATCGTGGTCGACGAGGCGCAGGACCTGTCCGCCTCGCACTGGCGCATGCTGCGCGCGATGGTCCGCAGGGGCCCGAACGACATCTTCCTCGCCGGGGACGCCCACCAGCGCATCTACGGCAGCCGGGTCGTCCTCGGCCACCAGGGCATCGAGATCCGAGGCCGGGCGTCCCGACGCCTCACCCTCAACTACCGCACCACTCGCCAGATCCTCGGCAGCGCCAACCGGCTGATCGAGGGAGCCACGTTCGACGACCTCGACACGGGAACCGACTCCCTCGACGGGTACCGTTCCGTGCTGACCGGACTGGCACCACAGTTCTGGCGCGCGCCCGACCGGCTGACCGAGATGCGGGCGGTGGCGACCCTCATCAAGGAGCGTCGCGATCTGCACGGCACGGCGTACTCGGCGATGGCCGTGAGCGTTCCGGACGGAGCCGCGGCACAGGAGTTCGCCAACGTTCTCCTCAGAGAGTTCGGACTGCCTGTCGTGGAACTCGGCCGACGCGGGGTGCCGTCCGACGAGGACGCGGTGCGCATCGGCACCATGCACCGTTTCAAGGGACTGGAGTTCCAGCGTGTCTTCCTGACGTCCGTCGGTGAGGGCCAGGTGCCCCACCAGCGCATCGAGCTGTATCGGGACACCAACCCGGACCGTTACCGCCAGGAGGAGCAGCGGGCCCGATCCCTCATGTTCGTGGCCGCCACTCGCGCCCGCGACGAGCTCGTCATCACCTGGAGCGGTCGGGCCAGCCGCTTCCTGCCACCCGACGCGGACACGACCGCCCACCAAGCCACAGACCTGCTCAGGCAGGACGGTCCACCGTCCGGATCATCGAGATCCGCCGCCTGACGACCGTTGCCCCTTACTCGAACGCCGGCATGATGTGCTCGGCGATGAGCCGCAGCTGCGTGTCCACGTCTGCCGCAGCCGCGAGGTCGCGGCCCGTGAAGGCCTTCACCAGAGCGCGGTCGGTGATCGCGCAGATCATGTGGTTCACGCCGCTGGGGGCGATGTCCCGTTCGATCTTCTCCCGGCACTCCTCGGGCGTGCCCGCGACGGAGAGGCGTTCGGCGATCTCCGGGCTGGTCAGTTCGATGCCGCGGGCCAGGTCGCCGGCGCCGATCGCGTCGATGACCGGCTTCAGGTCGGCCGGGTCCACGCCGTTGCGGCGCAGTTGTTCCTCCGGCATCGAGGACGCGTAGATGCCGACCATGCTGCGCGCCGCCTCCTTGGCGACCGCCGAGTCGGGGCCGGTCGCGAAGACCACCCAGGCCCCGATGTCCAGGGAACGCCAGTCCTTGCCGGCGCGCTCCGCGCCCGCCCGGATGTGGTGCACGGCGTAATCGTAGGCCTCGCGGGTGTAGCTGAGGGCGTGGTGACAGCCGTCGGACAACTCGCCCGCCGCCTCGAAGGACTTCGGCCCCCGCATCGCACCGAGCTTCAGCGGCAGCCGGTCCTGCACGGGCCGGGCGAACGTGAACAGGCCGTCGTACGAGAAGAACTCGCCGTCGTACGTGATCGCGCCCTCGTCGAGGAACGTGCGCATCACGCGCAGGGCTTCCTTGACCCGGGAGAGCGGCCTGGTGCGGGCCCAGTCGATGCGGTACTGCGCGAGCAGGCCGAAGTTGCCGCTGGACAGGACGCCTTCGGCGCGGCCGCCGGAGAGTTCGTCGAGTGTGGCGAGGGCCTGCGCGATGAGGGTCGGCTCGCGCAGCGTCACCGGGGAGACGCTCGGGCCGAGGCGGATCCGGCTGGTGCGGCCCGCCGCCGCGGCGAACAGGAGCCACAGGTCCTTGTGCCAGGTCTCGTCGGCGGCGTAACAGGCGTGGAAGCCGAGCTCGTCGGCGAGCCGGATCGACTCCAGGGACTCGGCCAGGGGGTAGTCGGGGAGCATGGCGTAACTGAACTTCACGAGCGCCACCTTCCGGTGCCGGGAACGGCGTGCGGGTGCGTTGTGCTCTGCCTCCCCGAGGATGTGAGCCGGCGCTCGCGCTGTCCAGAGGCCGTGTGGGCGACAACCGGGGTGCCACCCTCCAGGCCGACGGCGACTGGACCTGTCCCGCCGTCTCCTGCGGCGCGGGCTGACGCGCGCTTTAAAGACGTGCGGGCGTTCGAGCCGGTGGGATATGTTCCTGCCTGTTCGAAGGGGGACCGAAGTGGCGAAGCTCAACCAGATCATCGCTGTCGAGAAGGGTGTCAAGAGCAAGTCGCTCCAGGACATCACTGCCGCGCACGCCAAGGTGCAGAAGCCCGCGCTGCTGGCCGGCATCTCGCGTACGTACCAGCCGAAGGACGAGGAGGGCGAGCAGTTGCCGCCCGAGTCCACGCGGGTGCAGGTGCAGGCCGAGGACGTGCTGCGCGAGATGAGTACGTCGCTGACCCGGCTGTTCGACGTGACCGCCACCAAGGACTGGGCGAACTGCACGGCCCGCGCGGACGTCACGGTCGACGGGCGGACGATCGTCGCCGACGTTCCGGTCAGCTATCTGCTGTTCCTGGAGAAGCAGCTCGCCGACCTGCACGCCTTCGTCAAGAAGCTTCCCACGCTCGACGCCGCCGAGTCGTGGTCCCAGGACCCGTCCACGGACTGGTGGAAGACCGACCCGGTCCGCACGATCCGTACCAAGAAGGTGCCGCGCAACCACGTCAAGGCCGAGGCGACCGACAAGCACCCGGCGCAGGTCGAGGTGTACTACGAGGACGTGCCGATCGGGTACTGGACGACGGTGAAGTTCTCCGGGGCGCTTCCGGCGCGGCGGGTGAACGAGCTGCTGGAGCGGGTCGAGAAGCTCCAGCAGGCCGTGAAGTTCGCCCGCGAGGAGGCCAATGGTGCCGAGGTCACCGACCAGCGGGTCGGCGACGCGGTGTTCGGCTACCTGTTCGGCTGACGCCGGCACGGGTAGCCTCCACGATCGCCCCCGCGTGCGAGCGCGGGGGTGCGCTACAGGCGCGGGCCGGATTGAGGACCGGTCCGCGCGATGAGCGCAAGCTGAAACTGAAGTTCAGCCTGAAGGCGCGGGCACACCACCCGGGCCGTCAATCTCAGACTCTCGCTCCAGCTTCAGCATCGCCGCCGATCGCCGGATCGACCGAGGCCGGACGAACGCCGTCGGATGCGAGTTCGACTCTCGCCTGCACCTCTTGCACGGTGCGGTAGTTCAAAGGAAGAACACGACGGCATGATGACTGATCCGTCCTCTTAAACGCCGCCGGCGTGCGCAATTGGGTGGCATCCCCAGGGGCCCGGGAGCTGGATACGACTCCCGGGCCCCGCCACGTCCCGGTGGACGTGCTCCCGGAGCCGTCCGGCAGGCCGGGCTCCAGGCCGCGCGGGCGTGTCCGGCTAGGGCCTTTCCAGCGACCGCCCCGCCACCCGGCGCAGATGCCGCCCGAACACCTCCCGCGCCTCGGGCGTCAGCGTCCGCAGCGCCACCATGGCCGTGATCACCACGTCGCACAGCTCCGCCTCGACGTCGTCCCACGTGTGCGTGACGCCCTTGCGCGGGTTCTGGCCGGTCGCGCCGATCACCGCCTCCGCGACCTCGCCGACCTCCTCGGACAGTTTCAGCATGCGCAGCAGCAGGCCCTCCCTGCCGCCGACGGGCTGGTCCGCCTCCAGCCACTTCCACAGGGCGTCGATGGTGGTCCAGAGGTCTTCGGGGACTTCCCCGCAGTCGTCGCTCATGGCGCGCAGCCTGCCACGGGCGGCGCGCGGAGCGGTACGTCAGAGGAGTGGTACGTCAGTCGAACAGCGGGTCCTGCTGTCCCTCCGCCGCCCTGCGCACCCGCCTGTTGCGGGCGCCCACGACGACCGCCGTGGCCGCGGACGTCACCGCGAAGGCGGCCGGGACCATCCAGTTCCGGTTGACCGCGTGGCCCAGCACCTGGTCCAGGGAGAGGCGGCCAGGGCCGGTGACCGCGAGGCCCGCGGCCGTCAGGCCGAGGGAGACCGCGTACTCGTAGCCGCCGGCCTGGGCGAAGAAGCCGTTCGGGGCGTGCACCGCCGCGGCACCGGCCATCGCGCCGGCCGCCGCAGCGCCCGCGGCCGGGGTGGCCAGGCCCAGCGCCAGCAACGTGCCGCCGCCGGCCTCGGCGAGGCCCGCCGCGGTGGCGCTGGCCCGGCCCGGCGCGTAGCCCATGGCCTCCATGGCCTGGCCGGTGCCCGTGATCCCGCCGCCGCCGAACCAGCCGAGCAGCTTCTGCGCGCCGTGCGCGGCCAGGACGCCGCCGGTACCGAGTCGCAGCAGCAGCAGACCCAGATCACGCCGGTCATAACAGTTCACGTCGACTCCCTCGCGGACGACAGCGGCTCGCGACAGCGGCTCACCTCCCCACGTTCCACCCAGGACGCCGCGCGGGCCCGCCGTGGACGCCGTTCGGGTGGTGAAGCGGTGTGGGGCGGTGATGGAGCGGTGGTGGGCCGGGGCGGTGGCCCGGTCAGGGGCGGGGCGGGGTCCGGCCGATGGTCCGGTCGGGCTCCGGCCGGTGGCCCGGGGCGGGCTGGGGGGTGGAACTGGGG
>NZ_JAGMUE010000602.1:0-649 GCF_019049165.1 Streptomyces sp. AC627_RSS907 | reverse complement strand
TCGGGCGCCGGGTCGTACGCCCGCTCGTGCGCCCTGGTGTGCTCCTCGTCGCCCGACTCCGCTTGCGAGTAGGGCTGCTCGTAGCCGGGAACCCCGGCGGGCGCCGTCGCGAAGGAGCCGGTGTCCCAGCCGCCGTTCTCGTCGTACCGCCCCGGCGCGCCGGCGTGCGCCTCGCCCGGCAGGTCCATCGCCGCGCCACGGGTCACGTCGCCGGCGGTGTCCGGAACCTGGAAGGAGCCGGTGTCCCACTGGATGCTGCCGTACGGGCCGGACTCGGACCCTCCGGTCTCCCACTGCCCGGTGTCCCACTGGCCGCTCTCGTGCCGCCCGGGCTGGCGCGGGACGCCGTCCAGGGTGCCGGTGTTCCACTGCGCGGCGTCGAACTGCCCGGAGTCGAACTGGCCAGGGGCGAACTGTCCGGTGTCGTACGCCTGATCCGCGAAGGGGCCGACGTCGAAGGTGCCGGTGGCGAAGGGCCCGCCGTCCAACTGACCGGTATCCGCGGGCCCGGCGACGAACGACCCGGTCACGAACTGCCCGGTGTCGTACGCACCAACCTCGGACTGGCCGGTGTCCACCTGCCTCGCGTCGGACTGCCCCGCGCCCCCCCAGGCGCTGGTGTCCCACTGGCCGGAGGAGTCGGCATCCG
>NZ_JAGMUE010000601.1:0-988 GCF_019049165.1 Streptomyces sp. AC627_RSS907 | reverse complement strand
CTCCCGCACCGTACGCCGCCGTCTCGCTCCGCGAGAGGGGCGTCTTGGTATGTGAGAGGCGCCGAACGCCCGGGTATCTCGTCTCCGGCCCGGCCGGGCGGGGCTTCGGCATCGCTGGCCCGCCTGTTCGCTGGCCCGCCTGTTCGCCCGGCCGGGGCGTCGCTGTTCCCGCCGTCGCGGTCGCTGCTCTCGTCGCTGTCGCCGTCGCTCAGACCTCGAGCGGGCGGTAGACGCGCAGCGCCTCGTTCACCTTGTCCAGCGTCAGGCCGCGCGGGGCGCGCGTGATCTCGCCGTCGTACGCCAGGTCGGCGCCCTCCGGGATCTCGTCCACGCGCAGGTGCCGCAACCGGGCCTCCGCGTGGACGGGGGAGCGGCGCAGGACGCCGAGCAGCGCGGCCGACAGGAGCCGGGCGCGGGGCAGCCGGCCGCCGTGCACCATGCGCACGTCGAGCAGGCCGTCGGCGAGGTCGTGCCGGCTGGCCGGAGCCGAACCCACCCCGCGGTACGAGCAGTTGCCCACGAAGAGCATCCACACGGCGCGGCGCTTGCCGTTGATGACCAGGTCGAGCGGCTCGGCCGTGCGCAGCACCTGGGCCGCGGCCAGCACCTCGGCCGCCCAACTGCCCACACGTCCCGCCCAGCGCTCGCGAATGCGCACCATCTCCGGGTAGCAGCCGATGCTGAAGGTGTTGACGTAGTGCGTGGCCGTCGACGTGGCCGCCCCGTCGGCCGTGAACCGCGCCAGGTCGACGGCGACCGCCTGACCCGCGGTCACCGCCCGGCAGGTGTCGTCGACGGTCTCCAGGCCCAGGTCGTACGCGAAGTGGTTGAGCGTCCCGCCGGGCAGCACGGCCAGCGGCAGCCCCTCGCGCGCGGCCACCGCCGCCGCGGCGCTGACCGTGCCGTCGCCGCCGCACACCCCGAGCGCGCCGCCGACCTCGGCGGCTCGGCGCGCGGCCTTCTCCAACAGCTCGAGCAGCGAGGGCGG
>NZ_JAGMUE010000600.1:0-674 GCF_019049165.1 Streptomyces sp. AC627_RSS907 | reverse complement strand
CAGCAGGAGGGCATCGACTACGACTCGGCCGATGCCAACTTCGTGCCCACCATGCAGGTCCAGTTGGACGAGGAGGGCGCGCGCAAGATCTTCAAGCTCATCGACGCGCTGGAGGACAGCGACGACGTGCAGAACGTCTTCGCCAACTTCGACGTGTCGGACGAGGTCATGGAGAAGGTCGACGCCTAGCCTGCGCATCGGGCCGTACGACTGAGCCAGCGCGGCCGAACCCGCGCCGCGGCCCAGCCGCACCGTCCGGGGCACGAGGCGCAGCCGCCACCGGGCCGACGGGACGCCCCCGTCGGCCCGTCGCGTTGTCACAGCCAGCGGCTACTGTGCCTGTTCGGGGGGACACCCCCACAGATGTGCGACGCATACGTCAGTGAGGGGGAGGGCGCGCGATGCGGGTGCTCGGCGTGGACCCGGGGCTGACCCGGTGCGGCATCGGCGTCGTCGACGGCGTCGCGGGCCGCCCGCTGCGGATGGTGGACGTCGGCGTCATCCGCACCGCGGCCGACGCCGACATCGGGGAGCGACTGGTGCTCATCGAGCGCGGCATCGAGCAGTGGTTGGAGACCCACCGGCCGGAACTGGTCGCGGTGGAGCGGGTGTTCAGCCAGCACAACGTGCAGACCGTGATGGGCACGGCCCAGGCGAGCGCCGTGGCCATGCTG
>NZ_JAGMUE010000599.1:0-752 GCF_019049165.1 Streptomyces sp. AC627_RSS907 | reverse complement strand
GTCCATGCCCGCGATGCCGATGGCGGACAGCAGGGCCCCGATGGTGGTCGGGATCAGGCACACGAGGAGCGCGGCCAGCACGATCATGTCCTGTCGCGCGCCCGCGTACGTCGCGAACGGCTGCAGGGTGACCACGGCGAGCAGGAAGACGATGGTCAGCGAGGCCAGCAGGATGTTGAGCGCGATCTCGTTCGGCGTCTTCTGCCGGGCCGCGCCCTCCACCAGGTTGATCATCCGGTCGATGAACGTCTCGCCCGGCTTGGTGGTGATCTTGATGACGACGCGGTCGGAGAGCACCTTCGTGCCGCCCGTGACGGCCGACCTGTCGCCGCCGGACTCGCGGATGACCGGGGCCGACTCGCCGGTGATGGCCGACTCGTCGACGGAGGCGACGCCCCAGGTCACGTCCCCGTCGCCGGGGATGATGTCGCCCGCCTCGCAGACCACCAGGTCCCCGACGCGCAGCTCGGTCCCCGGCACCCGTTCCTCGGCGGCGTCGGGATCGGTGGTGGCCAGGCGGCGGGCGACGGTGTCGGTCTTGGCCTTGCGCAACGTGTCGGCCTGCGCCTTGCCGCGCCCCTCGGCGACGGCCTCGGCCAGGTTGGCGAAGAGCACGGTCAGCCACAGCCAGCCGGCGATGGCCCAGCCGAACCAGTCGCCGGGATCGGTGATGGCGAGCACGGTGGTGAGGATCGAGCCGATCTCGACCACGAACATGACGGGCGCCTTGACCTGCGTCCGCGGGTCGAGCT
>NZ_JAGMUE010000598.1:0-560 GCF_019049165.1 Streptomyces sp. AC627_RSS907 | reverse complement strand
GCGGTCTCCGGCTCGACCTGGCCCCGCCCGTCGGGTATCAGGCTGAGGGCGACCAGCAACAGCGAGCCGTTGAGGAAGAAGACGAGGAGCCCGAGGACGAAGGCGGGCACCAGCAGCAGGGCGCGCACCAGCGCCGGCCAGACCAGCGCGCTGAGTACGCCGAAGGCGCCCGCTCCGGAGGCGGCCGTGACGGCGATCCGGGTGGTGCTGTCGCCGTCGGCGGACTGGAGTCGGAAGTCGGGCAGGATGCCGGCGAGGGCGAGCATGGTCAGCGTGCTGACCGCCCACACCACCGTCACCCGCAGCAGGGTGCCGCCCACGGTCTTCCATCGGGGCCACTGCACGCGTCGTCTCACCTCGTGTTTCCGCCCGCCTGGTGCCCGGGCTCGGCGCCCAGCCTGTCATGTCGGAGCCGCCGGCGTCGGCCGACCGCCGAGCGGGCCGCGCGCACCCTGACGCTCCCCCGGCCTCGGGCTCGGAACGGACGGCGGGCTCGGGCCGCGCGGCCTCCCATCCGGCCGGGCCGGCCGGCCCGGCCGGCCCGCATCGGGCCGCTATCC
>NZ_JAGMUE010000597.1:0-582 GCF_019049165.1 Streptomyces sp. AC627_RSS907 | reverse complement strand
GCGGGGAGCGACGTGTCCCAGCGGACCGTGGGAGTTGATTGTGGGCCATTGACCCAGAGTCTGTCACTGGCGTGGCGGACAATGGGCTCAAGGCGTCGTGCGCGCCTACTGGTAAGTGATTGAATGCCATCGCGGCTGCCGATCCATGGGGGGCGACCGCTCGATGCAAGGTGCTGGAGGTTCCGTGGACCTGTCCCTGTCGACCCGGACCGTTGGCGACCGTACGGTCGTCGAAGTCGGTGGCGAGATTGATGTATACACCGCGCCCAAACTGCGGGAGCAGTTGGTCGAGCTTGTGAACGACGGCAGCTACCACCTGGTCGTTGACATGGAGGGCGTCGACTTCCTCGACTCCACCGGGCTCGGCGTGCTGGTCGGCGGGCTGAAGCGGGTGCGTGCCCATGAGGGCTCGCTGCGCTTGGTCTGCAACCAGGAGCGCATTCTGAAGATCTTCCGTATCACCGGCCTGACCAAGGTGTTCCCCATTCACACCTCGGTCGATGACGCCGTCTCCGCCACCGACTGACGGTGCCGGACGCCCCGCTCCACTGGTGCGGGGTGGAAGATCGTCGTGGCGGGGGG
>NZ_JAGMUE010000596.1:0-653 GCF_019049165.1 Streptomyces sp. AC627_RSS907 | reverse complement strand
GGAGACACCTCGACATGAGTACGCCGTATTCCCTCGCCGTCCCCGACGCGTTCGCCGCGTCGTACGGCCACGACAATCCGTCCCGGCGCGCCTGGATCGCCCGACTCCCCCGGCTCGCCGACGCGATGCTCAGCCGCTGGGAGTTGCGCGTCAGCGGGCCCGTGGCGCACGGCATGGCCTCGGTCGTGTTGCCGGTGACCCGCGCCGACGGGACGCCGGCCGTGTTGAAGTTGCAGCAGGAGCGGGAGGAGACCTCGGGGGCGGCGAGTGGGCTGCGGGCCTGGGGCGGCGGTGGCGTGGTGCGGATGCTCGACCACGATCCGGGCTCGGCGAGCATGCTGCTGGAGCGGCTGGACGCGAGCCGGCCGCTGTCCTCGGTGGCCGACGACGGCGAGGCGATGCGCGTGCTGGCCGGATTGCTGGCGCGGATGACCGCGGTGGCCGCGCCCCCGGACGTGCGCCGGCTCGCCGACATCGCCACGGCGATGCTCGCCGAAGTGCCGCACGCCGTCGAAGGGTTGGCCGACCCGGACGAGCGGCGGCTGTTGCGCACCTGCGCGTCCGCGGTCGCCGAGTTGGTCGGCGAGGCGGGCGATCGGCTGCTGCACTGGGACGCGCACTACGACAACGTCCTCGCCGGCGAGCGGGAGCCC
>NZ_JAGMUE010000595.1:0-834 GCF_019049165.1 Streptomyces sp. AC627_RSS907 | reverse complement strand
GTCCCGGCGGACCAGCCGGACCCCCAGCGCCCGCCCTACCCGACCTGTCCGCCGCACCAGTCGCACCCACCGCGTCCTGCGCGCCCACCGCGTGCACGACCTGCTCGTCTTCCTCGCCGTGCTCGGCACCGCCGTGGGGCTCGTGCTCGGCGGCGTCGCGCCGGAGTCGCTGGCGACGATCGCCGTCGCGGTCTCCGGCCTGTACGCCGCCTGGCGCGGCGGCGGCGACCGCTCGCGGTCGCCGGAGGGCCGGTGAGGCCGCCGGAGGGCGGACAGCGTGGCGGGTGGTGCTCGCCTGTTTCCGCGCTGTGTTGGTCGCCTTTTCTCGGCCGGGTTGATCGCCCTTTTCCGGCCGGGGAGACAGCGCTCCGGAGTATGCTGAGAGGTTAAGGCCGCAGGAAATCGAGGGTTTCTGTCAGCCATCGCTTCTGACCGATTCACGGCGATGGAAGGACGATTTCACCATGGCGTGGGAACACAATGTGCCAAGCGCCGGGCAGGTCACCGCATCCGCGGACACCAGCCCCACAAGTTGGTACACGGCACATGACAATGTGCAGCATCTGGCTTACGTGGGATCGGATCAGCAGGTTCATGAATGCTTCTTCCGATTCGACCCAGGGCCGGAGGGTTTCCGCTGGGAGCACAACGTGCCGAGCGCGGGTCACGCCGCCGCGTCCGCGCACGAGGGTCCGACGAGCTGGTACACGGCGACGGACGACGTACAGCACGTCGGCTACGTGGGCACGGACCAGCGGATCCATGAATGCTTCTTCCGATTCCGCCCCGGGGCAGGTGGATTCCGTTGGGAACACAATGTCCCCAGCGCCGATC
>NZ_JAGMUE010000594.1:0-1014 GCF_019049165.1 Streptomyces sp. AC627_RSS907 | reverse complement strand
CGCCCACACCGCCCCCTCACCCCCCGCCGAGCGGGACCCCACCTCGGGGCGAGCCGGCCCCCAGCCGCCGCGCAACGCGCCGTGCCGCGCATGCCACGCCGTGCCATGCCGTGCCGCGCCGTGCCGCGCCGTGCCGCGCGATGGTGGCGCTTGACTTCCCTTATCCGCGATATATCGTGTTGGCAGTAGACGCGATATGTTGCGTCCGTGCTCCAGCTGGGGAGGCCCCACATGTCAGACCGGTCCGAGTGGTCGCTCAGCGCGCCACGCAAGCTCACGTTCGACGCGCCGGTCACCGCGCTCCACGTGCGCGTCGTCGGCGGCACCGTCAACGTCGTCGGCACCGACACCGGCCCCGCCAGCCTGCACCTCTCCGAGATCGAGGGCCCACCGCTGGCGGTCAGCCTGCACAACGGCGTGCTGAGCATCGCGTACGAGGACCTGCCCTGGCAGGGCTTCCTCAAGCTGCTTGACCGCAAGGGCTGGCAGCGCACGGCGCACATCACCCTGACCGTGCCCACCGAGACCCGGGCCGAGGTGGGCACGGTGCACGCGGTGGCCGTCGTCTCCGGGCTCAGCGGGCGCACCGAGGTGCGGGGCATCTCGGGCGACAGCACCCTGGTCGGGCTCACCGGCGAGGTGCGGGCCGACACCGTGTCGGGCAGCGTGGAGGCCCAGTCCCTCGGCGGGCGGTTGCGCTTCAACTCCGTGTCGGGCGAACTCACCGTCATCGACGGCACCAGCCCGGCCGTCAAAGCCGACTCGATCAGCGGGAACATGGTGCTGGACATCGCCCCCACGGCCACCCCCGCCGACCTGCACCTGAACACCGTCTCCGGCGGGATCGCCATCCGCCTGCCGGACCCGGCGAACGTGGCCGTGGACGCCCAGACCACGAGCGGCCAACTCTCCAACGCCTTTGACGACCTCACGGTGGACGGCAGCCCCTGGGGCGGGCCGTGGGGCGCGTGGGCCTGCCCCGGCGGCACCGGCGGGAAGATCACGGGCACGCTG
>NZ_JAGMUE010000063.1:0-6581 GCF_019049165.1 Streptomyces sp. AC627_RSS907 | reverse complement strand
CGGCCCGTCATCCCGCCCGCATGGGGTGCCCCCACGCGGAGGCACCCCATCGGGTGATTTACCCCCGCTCGTTGACCCGCCCTCCCCCTCCCCGACCGCCCCTCGGGCAACGGTGGACCGGAAGCCGTACCGCCGCGCCACCGCACCGCCGAGAGCCGCCAGGGAGCCGCCGTGTCCTCGACCGCGCCCAAGACCGCCCGCAGCGCCCACATCCCCGGCACCCGGCGCCCACGACCCCAGACGGCCCCCGCCCCCTCCCCACGGGGCCGCGACCGCGCCCGGGCCCACGCCCAACGCCTCCTGCGCTCCGCGCACCGCGCCGCCCCCGCCCTCGGCGCCTATCTCGCCGTACGCGGCGCGGGCCTGCTGGTGCTCGCCGTCTGGGCCCCCCGTCGGCACCAGGACCTCTGGGTGAACCTGGCCGCGCAGTGGGACTCCGACTGGTACCTGGCCATCGCCGACCACGGCTACGACCACGAGCTCGGCACCGCCCACAACACCAACAACCTGGCGTTCTTCCCGCTCTACCCGGTCCTGGTGAAGGCGGTGGCCGTCCTCACCCCGGGCACCCGCGCCTCCACCGGACTCGGCCTCGCGGTCGTCGCCTCGCTCCTCGCGGCGTGGGGCGTCTTCGCGGTGGGCGACCATCTGCACGGCCGCCGCGTCGGCGTCCTCCTCACCACGCTGTGGGCCGCGTTCCCGGTCGGCGCGGTGCAGTGGATGGGCTACACCGAGTCGCTGTTCACGGCGTGCGCGGCCTGGTCGCTGTACGCGGTGCTCACCGGCCGCTGGCTCTGGGCGGCCGGTCTCGCCACGCTCGCCGGCCTGACCCGGCCGACCGGCATCGCCGTAGCGGCGGCGGTCACCCTCACGGCGCTGCTGCGCCTCGCCCGGCACCGCACCCTCGCCCCGCGCGTCCTCGCGGCCGCGGCCCTCGCGCCGCTCGGCTGGTGCGCGTACGTCGGCTGGGTGGGCCTGCGGCTGGGCCGCTGGGACGGGTACTTCGCCGTACAGCGGCTCTGGTACAACGAGTTCGACGGTGGCCTGCGGACCCTGCACCAGGTGCGGTGGCTGCTGTGGCGCGATCCGACGCCGCAGTTGTTCCTGGTGATGGTGACGCTCACGCTGATCGGGGCGGTGGTGCTCTTCGCCCTGTCCGCGTGGGACCGCCAGCCGGCCGCGCTGCTGGTCTTCACGGGCGTCGTGCTGACGATCGTCCTGGGCAGCGGCGGCGTCTACTTCCCCCGGGCACGCTTCCTGCTCCCGGCCTTCCCCCTGCTGCTGCCCCTGGCCCTGCACCTGTCCCGCGCCTCACGGCGCCACCGCGCACTGACGCTGACGGCGGCGGTGCTGGGCTCGTCGTACTGCGGGGCGTACATGCTGCTCGTCTGGCCGGCCGCGCCATGAGAGGCCCACCACCGGGCACCGGCACGGCCCCGGGCCGTCACCCGGTGGCCAGCAGCACCGCCAGCAGCACGATCCCGGCCGCCGCCGGTGCGAGGATCTCGTAGGCCCAGCGGACGGTCACCGCGCCCCGCGAGGTGTCGGCCTGCTTCCGCGTCTCCAGCAGCTCGCGCAGCTCGTCCATGGCCTTGTCGGTCTCCGCCCGCACCGGCCCGTCCGCCACGGCGGCACCGTCGGCGTCGGCCCGCACGCCGAACTGGCCCGGGCCGCCGAGCGCGCTCCCCCGCCCCCGGCCTCCCCCGGCCGCCCGCCGCGCCTCCTGCCGCGCGGCCTTCTTGCGGGCGCGCAGCGAGACGGGAACGGCCCACAGCTGGTACTTGTCGCCGGACTCGGCGAGGACCTCGTTGGAGTAGGCGGACCGCAGCGAGGCGACCTGCTCCCAGGGCAGCACGACGACCCGGAGGGGGTTGCGGACGCGCAGCCGGTCCTCGTTGGCGAAGACGGCGGGCCGCACGGTGTAGGCGGCGACGAGCGGGACGAGGAAGAGCAGGACCGCGAGCGCCTTCCAGGGGGTGCTCCCCTCGCCCGTGACCACGGCGTCGATGCCGAGCCACAGGGTGAGCGCGAGCACCAGCACGCCGCCGGCGATGCCCGCGGGCGAGCGGTAGACCCGGTCCACGGACGTGGGTGCCGGTGGCTGCGGCGATGGTGACTGGGGCTCGGGGGTCGTCATGATGCCGATTGTGCACGACCGGCCCGACGGCGCTCGTACGCGGTGCCGGGGAACGCGACGAGCCCCGGGGACTGTACAGCCGCTACGCGCGTAGATATGCTCGCCTGGTGACCATGCCCACCACTGCATCCGCTGCACCCGCACACGGACTCGCCGACGTCACCGCGTCCGACAGCACGCTGCGCCGCTTCCTCCACGGACTGCCCGGCGTCGACACGGTCGGCCTGGAGGCGCGCGCCGCCTCGCTCGGTACCCGTTCCATCAAGACCACCGCGAAGGCGTACGCGCTCGACCTCGCCATCTCGATGGTCGACCTGACGACGCTGGAAGGCGCGGACACCCCGGGCAAGGTCCGGGCGCTCGGCGCCAAGGCGGTCCGCCCCGACCCGACCGACCGTACGAGCCCCGCGACCGCGGCCGTCTGCGTCTACCCCGACATGGTGGCCGTCGCCAAGGAGGCCGTCGCCGGCTCGGGCGTCAAGGTCGCATCGGTCGCCACCGCGTTCCCGGCGGGCCGGGCCTCGCTCGCCGTCAAGCTGGCCGACGTGCGCGAGGCGGTCGCGGCGGGCGCCGACGAGGTCGACATGGTCATCGACCGCGGGGCGTTCCTCGCGGGGAACTACATGAAGGTGTACGACGAGATCGTCGCCGTGAAGGAGGCCTGCGGGACCTCCGCCCGCCTGAAGGTCATCTTCGAGACCGGCGAGCTGTCGACGTACGACAACATCCGCCGCGCGAGCTGGCTCGGCATGCTGGCGGGCGCCGACTTCATCAAGACGTCCACCGGCAAGGTCGCCGTCAACGCGACGCCGTCCAACACCCTCCTGATGCTGGAGGCGGTGCGCGACTTCCGCGCGCAGACCGGCGTCCAGGTCGGCGTGAAGCCGGCCGGCGGCATCCGCACCGCCAAGGACGCGATCAAGTTCCTGGTCCTGGTCAACGAGACCGCGGGCGAGGACTGGCTGGACAACCACTGGTTCCGCTTCGGCGCCTCCTCGCTCCTGAACGACCTGCTGATGCAGCGCCAGAAGCTGGCCACGGGCCGTTACTCCGGCCCCGACTACGTGACGGTGGACTGAGATCCCATGACCATGGAAAAGCGGACATCCGCATTCGAGTACGCACCGGCGCCCGAGTCCCGCGCGGTCGTCGACATCGCCGCGTCCTACGGGCTGTTCATCGACGGCGAGTTCGCCGCCGCGGCCGACGGCAAGGTCTTCAAGACCGTCTCCCCCGCCACCGAGGAGGTCCTCTCCGAGGTCGCCGAGGCCGGCGAGGCGGACGTGGACCGCGCGGTGAAGGCCGCCCGCAAGGCGTTCGAGAAGTGGTCGGCGCTGCCGGGCTCCGAGCGCGCCAAGTACCTGTTCCGCATCGCGCGGATCATCCAGGAGCGCAGCCGCGAGCTCGCCGTCCTGGAGACCCTCGACAACGGCAAGCCGATCAGGGAGACCCGCGACGCGGACCTCCCCCTGGTCGCCGCGCACTTCTTCTACTACGCGGGCTGGGCCGACAAGCTCGACCACGCGGGCTACGGCGCGAACCCCAGGCCGCTGGGCGTCGCGGGCCAGGTCATCCCCTGGAACTTCCCCCTCCTGATGCTGGCGTGGAAGATCGCCCCCGCGCTCGCGACCGGCAACACGGTCGTCCTGAAGCCCGCCGAGACGACCCCCCTCTCCGCCCTCTTCTTCGCGGACATCTGCCGTCAGGCGGGCCTGCCGAAGGGCGTCGTCAACATCATCACCGGTGACGGCCGCGCCGGCGCCGCGCTGGTCGCCCACCCCGACGTGAACAAGGTCGCCTTCACCGGCTCCACGGCCGTCGGCAAGGAGATCGCGCGCACGGTCGCCGGCACCCGCAAGAAGCTCACCCTGGAGCTGGGCGGCAAGGGCGCCAACATCGTCTTCGACGACGCCCCGATCGACCAGGCCGTGGAGGGCGTCGTCAACGGCATCTTCTTCAACCAGGGCCAGGTCTGCTGCGCGGGCTCCCGCCTCCTGGTCCAGGAGTCGGTCCACGACGAGCTGCTGGACTCGCTCAAGCGCCGCCTGACCACGCTGCGCCTGGGCGACCCGCTGGACAAGAACACCGACATCGGCGCGATCAACTCCGCCCAGCAGCTGGCCCGGATCACCGCGCTGGCCGACCAGGGCGAGGCGGAGGGCGCCGAGCGCTGGTCCCCCGCCTGCGAACTGCCCTCCTCCGGCTACTGGTTCGCCCCGACGCTCTTCACCAACGTCACCCAGGCGCACACCGTCGCCCGCGACGAGATCTTCGGCCCGGTCCTGTCCGTGCTCACCTTCCGCACGCCCGACGAGGCGGTCGCCAAGGCCAACAACACCCCGTACGGCCTGTCGGCGGGCATCTGGACGGAGAAGGGCTCGCGCATCCTGGCGGTCGCGAACAAGCTCCGCGCGGGCGTGATCTGGTCCAACACGTTCAACAAGTTCGACCCGACGTCGCCGTTCGGCGGCTACAAGGAGTCGGGCTTCGGCCGCGAGGGCGGCCGCCACGGCCTGGAGGCGTACCTCGATGTCTGACCGACTTTCCGTACTGAAGACCTACAAGCTGTACGTCGGCGGGAAGTTCCCGCGTTCCGAGAGCGGCCGGGTGTACGAAGTGTCGGACTCGAAGGGCAAGTGGCTGGCGAACGCCCCGCTCTCCTCCCGCAAGGACGCCCGTGACGCGGTGGTCGCCGCGCGCAAGGCGTTCGGCGGCTGGTCCGGCGCGACGGCGTACAACCGCGGCCAGATCCTGTACCGGGTCGCGGAGATGCTCGAAGGCCGCCGCGACCAGTACGTCGCGGAGGTCGCCGACGCCGAGGGCCTGTCGAAGTCGAAGGCGGGCCTCCAGGTGGACGCGGCGATCGACCGCTGGGTCTGGTACGCGGGCTGGACCGACAAGATCGCCCAGGTGGTCGGCGGCGCCAACCCGGTCGCGGGCCCCTACTTCAACCTCTCCTCCCCCGAGCCGACGGGCGTGGTCGCCGTCCTCGCCCCGCAGGAGTCGTCCCTCCTGGGCCTGGTCTCGGTCGTCGCCCCGGTCATCGCGACGGGCAACACGGCGGTCGTGATCGCCAGCGAGAAGTCCCCGCTCCCCGCCCTCTCCCTCGGCGAGGTCCTGGCCACCTCCGACCTCCCCGGCGGCGTGGTCAACGTCCTCTCCGGCCGTACGGCGGAGATCGCGGCCCCCCTCGCCGCCCACCAGGACGTCAACGCGATCGACCTCGCGGGCGCCGACGAGGAGCTGGCCAGGGAGCTGGAGATCGCGGCGGCGGACAACCTCAAGCGCGTCCTGCGTCCACAGCCTGTGGACGACGTCGACTGGTCGGCGACGCCGGGCACCGAGCGCATGACGGCGTTCCTGGAGACGAAGACGGTCTGGCACCCGACCGGCGCCCTGGGCGCGTCCGGCTCGTCGTACTGACCCCCTCCACGCGGAGAGCCGCGCCTCCCCGTCCGTCCGGGAGAGGCGCGGCTCTTCACACGGGCCACCACGGACAGCGACCGGTTCCGCGCGCACCGTAGTCGGCCTGTGACGCGTGCTGCAAAGTCGGCCCGCGGGGTCGTACGGCGGCCACCGGATGCCTCACACTGGTGTCCCGTGAGCTCCCAACCGCCCATACCTACGCGAGTCGTGCTGCTCTGCGGCCCCTCCGGCTCCGGCAAGTCCCTCCTCGCCGCCCACTCCGGTCTTCCCGTGCTGCGGCTCGACGACTTCTACAAGGAGGGGACCGACCCGACGCTGCCGCTGGTGTCCGGGAGCTCCGACATCGACTGGGACCACCCGGGCTCATGGGACGCGGACGCGGCCCTCGCCGCCATCACGGAGCTGTGCCGCAGCGGGCGTACCCGGGTGCCCGTCTACGACATCGCGCTCAGCGCCCGCACCGGCGAGGACGCCGTCGACATCGGGCGGACCCCGCTGTTCCTCGCGGAGGGCATCTTCGCCGCCGAACTCGTGGCGCGCTGCCGGGACCTGGGTGTCCTGGCCGACGCGCTGTGCCTGAGCCGGGGCCCGCTGACGACCTTCCGCCGCCGCTTCCTGCGGGACCTGAAGGAGGGCCGCAAGTCCGTGCCGTTCCTGCTGCGCCGCGGCTGGCGGCTGATGCGGCAGGAGCGGTCGGTCATCGCCCGGCAGACGGCGCTGGGCGCCCACGCGTGCGACCGGGACGAGGCGATGGGCCGCCTGGCGGACGCGGCGGCGGGGCGGTGCGCCACGGCGCGTACGACGGTGTTGCGGGGCACGCGGTAGTCGTGAGCGCGCGGACGCGCACCGCTCGCGCGCCCGCTGCCCCCGGGACACAGAGAAGCGGGACTGGACGGACCCCCCGGCCCTCCAGTCCCGCTCTCCTTGTGCTCCCCCGTGATCCCCCCGTTTTCCCCGCTCCCCCGTTTCCCCCGTGGTGCTTCCCCGTGAGTAAGAGCCCGGGGTCGCCCCCGTGATA
>NZ_JAGMUE010000593.1:0-603 GCF_019049165.1 Streptomyces sp. AC627_RSS907 | reverse complement strand
GGTCGAGGAGCACCGGGCCGCCCCCGCCGAGCGCCGCGCCGCACTGCCCAGCCCCGAGGCCGGCGGCCCGTTCACCCAGGCCGTCCTGACCTGCCTGCACCGGGGCGGGCGGGAGACCGTGCGGCTGGCCGAGGCGCTGGCCGTGCTGCGCGACGTGGGTTCGGTGGAGTGCGTCCGGCGGCTGCTCGGCATCAGCGCGGCGGCGGCGTCGCAGACCGTGCACGCGCTCAACGCCGCGGGCATCGCCGACGGTTGCGGGTTCAGGCACCCGTGCGTGCCGGCCGCCATCGTGCACGCCATGGAGCTGGAGGCGCGCGCCGCGCTGCACCGGGACGCGGCGCGGCTGCTGCACAGCATCGGCGCCCCCAGCCCCGCCGTGGCCGGCCACCTGCTGGCGGCCGGTGAGGCCGACGAACGCTGGGGGGTCGCGGCCCTGCGGGACGCGGCCGAGCAGGCCCTGGCCGACGACGACGTGGCGCAGGCCGTGGCCTGTCTGACCCTCGCCCACCAGGCGTGCGACGACGACCAGCGCACCAGCGCCATCAAGATCAGGCTCGCGGCGGTCACCTGGCGGGTCGACCCGTGCGCCGCCGAGGAGCACAC
>NZ_JAGMUE010000592.1:0-838 GCF_019049165.1 Streptomyces sp. AC627_RSS907 | reverse complement strand
GAGGAGGAGAGCCGCTGCAAGCGACCAAAAAAGCCACGACAGTGCGAGTGGAACATCGCCCCCACCCCACCCGTGGTGGATCAGATTGGAGACCAAGATGAACAGCGCAGAGGGCATCCATGTGCCCTCCGTGGCTTTCAGATTTTCAGTTGGCTCTGGAGGAGGCGGCATTGTTTTTCCTCTGGCGGATGGCCGATTGAGTTACTTTATTTCGTCCCAGATTTCCTTGGCTGAATCAAGCCCGAAGGCTATCTTGATGCTCCACTTGACCGCCTTCGGGACTTTGGTGTCCCACCATTTCTTGAAGCTCTTGAAACCGCCACCAACTGCCTTGGCGTAACCGGGAACCTTCTTGAGTTGCGCGATGAGCTTCGAGGCGACGCCCTTCGTGGACGCTGCCTCGCTGCCCTGAGCGACGGAAAAATCGGTGGCGCCTGCCTCGTGTTCTGTGACGTCTGTCGGAAGCGTCCGCATCGTCGAGTCGAAAGTCGCAAGAGGAGCCGCATCGAGTCGTATCGATGTCGCCTGATTGGTGCGATGCTCGTGCATGGCGGATGCGGTGGGGGCGGCCACGCCAATAATAAAGGCGGTGATAGCTGTAGTCGCGATTACGTGAGGTTTACTGATCTGCATGCCATCTCCTCGTCCGCTCCTCATCCGCGTCCGCGAATCAGCGCGTTAGATGGATCCGTTGCCGATGAAGAGATCCTTGCATGGAGATCATCTGAGGTCGATACGGAATTTCCGATCGGGGTATAGGGCAACCCTGCCGTCGTCTCGCAGCCCGAGCGATTGGCGGGCTCAATGACTGGCCTGGAAATGCCGGACTGCGCATACT
>NZ_JAGMUE010000591.1:0-637 GCF_019049165.1 Streptomyces sp. AC627_RSS907 | reverse complement strand
GCAACCTGCTGTGCGCGGACGGCGCCCTGCGCACCGGCACCACCTTCACCGGGCTGCGCGGCGCCTCCCAGGGCAACGGCCTGTTCACCACGACCGTCGAGGGCAGCGGGCAGGCCGCGCTCGTCTCGGCCGGCGAGGCGGTCGTGCTGCGCGTGACGCCGGAGTACCCGCTGCGGGTGGACCCCGGCGCCTACGTCGCGCACACCGGCCGCCTCCAGCAGCACTTCCAGTCGGGCGTCAACTTCCGGACGTTGATAGGCGAGGGTTCCGGGGAGGCGTTCCAGATCCGCTTCGAGGGCGAGGGCCTGGTGTACGTACAGCCCAGCGAGCGCAACACGGTCGGCGGTGAGGTCTGATGCCGTTCACGATGGTCAACACGCGGATCGTGGAGGCCGCGATCACGCCCGGGCAGACGATGTTCAGCCAGCGCGGGGCGATGCTCGCCTACCGGGGCGAGGTCGCGTTCACGCCGAGCATCACCGGCGGCCAGGGCGGCGTGATGTCGATGATCGGGCGCCGGGTGGCGAACGAGGCGACGCCGCTGATGACGGTGGAGGGCAACGGCACGGTGCTGTTCGGGCACGGCGGCCACTACGTGCGGGTGGTCGACCTGAGCGGGGACACGCTGTACGTGGAG
>NZ_JAGMUE010000590.1:697-1101 GCF_019049165.1 Streptomyces sp. AC627_RSS907 | reverse complement strand
CCCCGAACCGGAGCCGGCCGCGCGGCCTGGCGCCCGCGAACCAACGCGCCGCGCGCTCGTTCGCCTCCAGGATCGTGCGGGCGAACCCCAACATCGCCTCGCCGTCCTCGGTCAACTCCACGCTGTGCGTGTCACGAAGGAAGAGTTGCCGGCCGGCCGCCGCCTCCAGCTTGCGCACCTGCTGGCTGACCGTCGACTGACGCAGCCCGAGCCGCTGCGCCGCCTGCGTGAAGCTCAGGGTCTGGGCGACCGTACGGAAGGTGCGCAACTGCGCCGGGTCGAACATGCCGCCACCGTAGCCCGTCAACGCGTGTCGTGATGACAGTGAGTACGGCATGCGCCTTTCCCGATGAGCGAAGGCTGCGGCAGGGTGGCCGGGTACCGGCCGCAGCGGCCGGAGAGGC
>NZ_JAGMUE010000590.1:0-680 GCF_019049165.1 Streptomyces sp. AC627_RSS907 | reverse complement strand
GAGGGAGCCCATGCGCCGCCCCGCCCTCGCGATGCCAGGCTGGCTGCCGCTCGACGGGTTCCTCCTGGCGCTGGTGGCCACCGTCGGGCTGGCCGCCCTGCTGCCGGTCACCGGGCAGGCGGCCGTGGTCGCGGACGACACCACCACGGTCGCCGTCGCCGGCCTGTTCTTCCTCTACGGCGCCCGACTCTCGGCCCGCGAGACGACGGCGGGACTCGCCCACTGGCGGCTCCACCTGTCCGTCCTCGCCTGCACCTTCGTGCTCTTCCCCGCGCTCGGCCTGGCCGCCGGGGCGCTGGTCCCGCTGGTGCTGACGCCCCAGCTCCACACCGGACTGCTCTTCCTGTGCCTGGTGCCCTCCACCATCCAGTCCTCCATCGCCTTCACCTCGGTGGCCCGCGGCAACGTGGCCGCGGCCATCGTCGCGGGCTCCCTCTCCAGCCTGGTCGGCGTGGTCGTCACGCCGGTACTGGCCGGGCTGCTGCTCGGCGCGAGCGGCGGGTTCTCGGTCGGCTCGCTGCTGTCCATCGCGCTCCACCTGCTGGTGCCGTTCCTGGCCGGACAACTGCTGCGCCGCTGGGTCGGCGGCTTCGTCGCCCGCCACCGGCGCGTGCTCGGGTACGCCGACCGGGGCTCGATCCTGCTGGTCGTCTACACCGCGTTCAGCCACGGCATGGCCG
>NZ_JAGMUE010000589.1:0-608 GCF_019049165.1 Streptomyces sp. AC627_RSS907 | reverse complement strand
GAGCGCTACCACGTGGTGGTGGGCAATCCGCCGTACATCGCGGTCAAGGACAAGAAGCTCAACCAGCTGTACCGGAAGCTGTACGACGCCTGTGCGGGGACCTACGCGCTGTCTGTCCCCTTTGCCCAGCGATTCTTCGAACTGGCCAAGCGGGGCGGAGCCAACGGGGACGGCTATGGCATGGTCGGCCAGATCACGGCGAACTCCTTCATGAAGCGTGAGTTCGGCACGAGACTCATCGAGGAGTACTTTGCCCACAAGGTCGAACTCACCGAGGTCATCGACACGTCTGGGGCATACATCCCGGGGCACGGAACGCCGACGGTGATTCTCGTGGGGCGGCACAGAGAGGGATCGAAGCGGCAGGCGACGATCCGGACCGTGCGGAGTGTGCAGGGAGAGCCTTCGGCGCCGGAGAGGGCAGAGGAGGGGGTGGTTTGGCGAGCGATTGTTGAGCAGATCGATCAGCCTGGATCTGTGGGGCGATGGGTGTCCGTCGATGACTTGTCCAGAGGTGACGCTTTCACCAATCAGCCTTGGATCCTCGCGGACGGTGGCTTGGAGATGGTCCGCCAGCTCGAACAGAAATCGGCTACAAAGCTGCGGAG
>NZ_JAGMUE010000588.1:0-628 GCF_019049165.1 Streptomyces sp. AC627_RSS907 | reverse complement strand
GGGCTGATCCTCGGCCCGTACGAGAACATCGGGCGGCTGCCGTGGTGGCTGGGGCGGATGGCGCGGGGCGGGACCGTGTTGGCGCCCGGCCCGCGGGAGTTGGCCCTGCAGTACGTGGACGTGCGGGACCTGGCCGCCTGGTGCCTGGACGCGGGCGCGGCCGGGCTCGGCGGCCCGTACAACGTGATCAGCCCGTCGGGGCACGCCACCATGGGCGAGCTGCTCACGGCGTGCGCGCGGGTGACCGGCGGTGGGGCGACGCTGCGCTGGCTGGACGCGGGGGCGGTGTTGGCAGCGGGCATCGAGCCGTGGACGGAGCTGCCGGTGTGGGCGGCGGCGGGCGAGCTGTACGACGCGCTGCACCGTACGGACGTGTCCCGGGCGGTGGCGGCGGGGCTGCGCTGCCGGCCCGTGGAGCAGACGGTGGCCGACACCTGGCGCTGGCTCCAGGACATCGGCGGGGTCGCCCCGCACCGCCCGGACCGCTCCCGGGTGGGCCTGGACCCGGCGAAGGAAGCGCGGGCGCTGCGCGCGGCGGCGGGCGAGGGCGGCGGGGGCGCGGGTCAGGGGCGAGGTCCGGTCCCGGGCTGAGCGGGCGCCCGGCCCGGGCCGGTGGCCGGGCGGGGGA
>NZ_JAGMUE010000587.1:0-625 GCF_019049165.1 Streptomyces sp. AC627_RSS907 | reverse complement strand
ACGTCACCAACCGCGAGACCCGGCTCTTCCACGTCGGGCGCCTCGACACGGAGACCGAGGGCATCATCCTGCTCACCAACCACGGCGAGCTGGCGCACCGCCTCACCCACCCCCGGTACGGCGTGAAGAAGACCTACCTCGCCGCGATCCAGGGCCCCATCCCGCGCGACCTCGGCAAGCAGCTCAAGAACGGCATCGAGCTGGAGGACGGGTACGCCCGCGCCGACCACTTCAAGGTCGTCGAGAACGTCGGCAAGAACTACCTGGTCGAGGTCACGCTGCACGAGGGCCGCAAGCACATCGTGCGCCGCATGCTCGCCGAGGCCGGGTTCCCGGTCGAGAAGCTGGTCCGCACGAACTTCGGCCCGATCCCGCTCGGCGACCAGAAGTCGGGCTGGCTGCGCCGGCTGACCAACACCGAGGTCGGGATGCTCATGCGCGAGGTGGACCTCTAACCACGCCGCACGGCCCGGGGTGCGTGCGGCGCGGGCGGGCCAGGCGGCCCGCCCCCGGCGTGGCCGGCCCCGGGGCCGGCCACGGCCCCGGTCACGACCAGGGGCCGAGCGACACCGCGCGCCCCTCCTCGTCCCGCTTGACCTCCATCATCCCGGCCACCGCGGTCCGG
>NZ_JAGMUE010000586.1:0-1055 GCF_019049165.1 Streptomyces sp. AC627_RSS907 | reverse complement strand
GTGTGGTACAGGCCAATATCCGGCTGGTCTGCTCCAAGTCGCCCGGCCGTCCGATCCGTCGGCCCACACCCGCACCTCGGAGGTCCCCTCATGGCACGTGGCAGCCACCCGGAACTCATCAGGTTGGCCAACTCCGTCCTACAACCGGGCTTCGTCGGCACCACCGCTCCTGACTGGGTGCGCCGCCGCATCGCCGACGGGCTCGGCTCCGTCGTGCTGTTCGGGCGCAACATCGAGACCCCCGAGCAGGTCGCCGCGCTGACCGCGTCGCTGCGCGAGGAGAACCCCGAACTCATCGTCGCCATCGACGAGGAGGCCGGCGACGTCACCCGGCTCGACGTACGCACCGGCGCCTCCTGGCCCGGCAACCTCGCGCTCGGCGCCATCGACGACCCCGACCTCACCGAGCAGGTGGCCCGCGACATCGGCCGCGCGCTGCGCGCCATCGGCGTCTCCCTCGACTACGCGCCGAGCGCCGACGTCAACTCCAACCCGATGAACCCCGTCATCGGCGTGCGCTCCTTCGGCGCCGAGACCGACCTCGTCGCCCGGCACACCGCCGCCTGGGTGCGCGGCCTGCAGAGCGCGGGCGTCGCCGCCTGCGCCAAGCACTTCCCCGGCCACGGCGACACCAACGTCGACTCGCACCACGGCCTGCCGATCTTCACCGCCGACGCGGAGACCATCACGCGCGTCGCGCTGCCGCCGTTCACCGCGGCCATGGAGGCCGGCGTGCGCACCATGATGACCGCGCACATGCTCATCCCGGCCTACGACCCCGAGCTGCCCGCGACGCTGAGCCCGACCATCATCAACGGCGTACTGCGCGACCAACTCGGCTTCACCGGCCTGGTGGTGACCGACGGCATCGAGATGGGCGCGGTCTCCGGCAAGTACGGGATCGCGGGCGCTACCGTCAAGGCGGTCGCCGCCGGCGCGGACGCCGTGTGCGTGGGTGGCGAGAGCGCCGAGGAGTCCACCACCGTCGACCTCGCCCAGGCGCTGGTGGACGCCGTCGTGGACGGGACGCTGTCCGAGGAGCGGCTGGCCGACGC
>NZ_JAGMUE010000585.1:0-589 GCF_019049165.1 Streptomyces sp. AC627_RSS907 | reverse complement strand
CTCTCCTCCTCGTCGCCCTCGGCTATCCACGGCCAGTGCGGGGTGGTGAAGTTGAGATTGAGCAACCAGGGCTTCCCGCCGTGCCCGCGCCGTACGTAGTCGCTGGCCCGCTCGGTCAGAATCCGGGTGTAGTACCGCAGGTCCTTGTACTCGGCGTCGCCCTCGTACAGGTCGTACTCGCCGCTGAGCCCGAGCTTCGAGTAGTACTCCAGGGCGCCGCCGAAGTTGCCGAAGAACTCGTCCCAACCGGAGCGGGTGGGGCTGTAGTCGGGCAGGTAGCCGCAGTGCCACTTGCCGATCAGCGCGGTGGCGTAGCCGGCGTCGCGCAGCAGCGAGGCGAGCGTGGGGTGGTTCGGGTCGAGCCCGACGCTCCTGTCGGCGATCGGCTCGGCGAGCCCGCCCCTGGTACGCCCCGGGTAGCGGCCGGTGTAGAGGCTGAACCGGGTGGGGGAGCAGGTCGCCGAGCCGGAGTACGCCTGCGTGAACCGCACGCCCTGGCGCGCGAGCCGGTCCAGGTGCGGAGTGTGGATGTCGGGCGAGCCGTACGAGGACAGGTCGGCCCAGCCGAGGTCGTCGGCCAGGATGAACA
>NZ_JAGMUE010000062.1:0-49209 GCF_019049165.1 Streptomyces sp. AC627_RSS907 | reverse complement strand
GCGTCAGTCGTGGTCCGGGGCGGGCTCGGCATTGGGCGGGCCTGCGTCAGTCGTGGTCCGGGGCGGGCTCGGCATTGGGCGGGTCCGCGTCAGTCTTCGTCCGGGACGGCCACGGCACCGTCGCGCCCGCGCATCCCGGTGAAGAACGGGTTGGCCGCGGCGGTGGCGGTCTCCAGCGTTCCGGCCTCCTCGGTTCGCCCCTCGGCGCGCAGGGCGCGGACGACGTCGTGGACCACGGCGGCCTCGTTCCACTCGTAGTCCCCGGACCGGTAGACGTCCAGGGCCGCCTGGAGGTCGGCGTGTGCCTGCGGCCAGTGGCCGAGTTCGCGGTGGGCGACCCCGCGCAGGTGCAGGGCCATGGCCCCGGCATAGGCGTCTCCCGCGCGGGCGGTGACCTCGACGGCGTGGGTCAGCGGTTCGACGGCCTCCTCGGGCCTGCCCGCCCTCAGGTGCAGCCAGCCGACGTCCCGCTGGGTGTGGGCGAACCACATCTCGTCGCCGATCTGCTGGAAGGTGGCGAGCGCCGTCCTGGCCGCGTCTGCGGCCCCGTCCAGATCGCCCAGGCCGGCCAGGACACGGATCTTGGCGTTGGTGACCCGCCCGAGCCACTGCCGCTCACCCATCGGCCCGAAGATCTCCTCCGCCCGCCGGTAGCGGTCGAGCGCGTCCTCGCGGCGGCCCAGGAGGCGGTAGATCTTGCCGAGGGCGTAGAGGCCGGCCCCTTCCCATCTGCGGTCGTTCAGCACGCGGAAGTCGTGGACGGCGGACTCCAGCAGCGGCGCCGCCTCGTCCGGACGGCGCAGGTAACCGAGTGTCTCGGCCAGCGTCCGCCGCAGCCGGGCCTGCGCCCGGAGGTCACCGGTGTCCTCGGCGAGCCGCAGCGCCTCCCGCTGGCTCTGCTCCGCGAGCTCCGGTTTGCCCCGCCACCGCTGGAACTCGCCGAGCTTCTCCAGCGAGTTCAGTACGTGCCAGGAGTCCCCGGTCGTCCGCAGCCGGTCCACCGCCGCGGTCATGTGTCCGAGGGCTGCCCGGAAGTCGTCCTTCGCCGCGTGGGCGACGGCGACGACCATCTCGTCCCTGGCCAGGCCCACCGGGTCCGACGCCGTCTCCCCGGCGTCCGCGTCCCCGGCGGCCAGCAGTGTCAGTGCCGTGTCCGGCGTACCCTCCGCCAGCGCCGCCGTCGCGCGAGCGCGCCGCAGGCTGCGCCGCACCCGCGGCCTGGTCCCGGGCGGTGCGCTGAACAGCCAGTCCGCGGCGCCGGCCGGCAGGACGATGTCGTCGAGGAAGTACGACAGCGCCTCGCCGATCTCGGCGACCTCCGTGTCCATGCCGAGACTGCGGCCCCGGCCGATGGCCCACAGGAGCCGCTCCTGTTCACCCGAGACCCAGGCGGCGGCCGACAGCCGGTCCAGGCCGCCGACCTGCTCCGCGGCCACCTCCGCCGCGAGCTCCGGGGCACGCCGGGCGGCCAGGTGGACGACCGCGTCCCGGAAGGCCCGCACCAGCCTGGACTCCAGCCGCCGCCGCTCGTCGGACGGCAGCTGGTCGTACTGCTCGGCCGCGTAGACCCGGATCAGGTCGTGGACGCGATAGCCGTCGTCGGCTCCGGCTCCGGCCCCGTCGTCCGGGGCGGCCTCCATCAGGCTGACCTCGACCAGCTCGTCACAGGCCGCGACCGCCGCTCCCCGCGTCTCGGCGACGGAGGCGAAGTGCCACTCCGTGAGCCGTCCGACCGGCAGCGACGCGATCAGGCCGAACGCCGCACGGGTGGACTCCCCGAGCTCGCGGTAGGTGAACCCCAGACAGGCCTCCAGGCTCCCGTCGTCGTGCGCGAGTTCCCGCAGCCGGTCCCGCTCGTTCTCCAGGCGGGCCTGCATACGCGCCAGGCTCAGGTCCGGCCGGTTCCTGAGCTTCGAGCCGACGATGCGCAGGGCCAGGGGGAGCCGGCCGCAGAACCGGGTGATCTGCAGGGCGACGGCGGGATCGGCGGCGACACGGTCCTCGCCGGCCCAGTGGGCGAGCACGCTCAGCGCGTCGTCCTCGTCCGGGAGGACGACCTGCACCGGCGGACGGGCCATGTCTCCGGCGGAGAGTGCCCGACGGCTGGTGATCAGCACGGCGCACCCCGCTCCCACCGGAAGCAGCGGCCGCACCTGTTCGGTGCTGTGCGCGTTGTCGAGCACGATCAGCAGCCGCAGGTCGTTGGTCAGGCTGCGCAGACGCGCGGCCCGGTCGGCGACGCGGGCGGGGATGTCCTCACGCGCGACATCGAGCCTCACGAGGAGTTGTTCCAGGGCGTCGGCACTGCTCATGGGCTCGTCGCCGTCACCCCGCAGTTCGAGGTGCAACTGGCCGTCGGGGTACTCGTCGCGCACCCGGTGCGCGGCGTTGAGGGCGAGCGTCGTCTTCCCCGTGCCGGGCGCCCCGTGCACGACCACGATCTTCGACTGGCTGTGCCGGAGACCGACGGCCAGCGCTCCACCCGTCGGCGACGGGACGTCCCGCAGCGTGGCGAGCAACCCGTCGAGCAGCACCTGCCGCCCCACCCACGGCGCGGTGGACGCCAGCTCGTGCCGCGCCGGACGGGGCGCCGTGGCGGGCGCGGCCGCCTCGGGCCGGGTGCGCGCCGAGTGGTACCAGGCGAGACCGCCGATCAGTACGGCCGTCCCGCCGCCCACCGAGACGGCGGTCGTCCCCTCGAAGAGGTCGAAGATGATGTCACCGGTCGCGCTCAACGCGGCCACGGTGCCGCAGACGGCACCGGTGGCCCAGTACGGCGACCGACGCGAACTGGCCTGTTCCGCCATGGAGTTCCCCCGAGAAGTCAGCGTGGCGTGAGCCGATGATGCCACGCCACGAGCCGCTCGGGCAGCGGGTCCACCAGCCCGCGCACCGCCGGGGAGGCACCCGGGAGCGGGCCGGCCGCAGGCACGGGCGCACCGGCCGCGCCACCGGCGCCCCCGCCGTCGACGCCCCCGCCGTCAACGCCCCTACTGCGGCCCGTACTTGCGCCCCGTCCGCGACGAGATGCCGCCCAGCATCCCCCGCGGCACCAGCTTCGCCGCGCCCATCAGGGCCTTGTAGCGGGGGTCGGGGACCGACACGGTCTTGCCCCGGGACAGGTCGGCGAGGGCCGCCGCGACCAGTTTGTCCGCGTCCAGCCACATCCAGTTCGGAATGTTGTCCGTGCCCATCCCGGCCCGCTGGTGGAACTCCGTGCGCACGAAGCCGGGGCACAGGGCCATCAGGCGCACGCCGCTGCCGGCCAGGTCCTTCGCCACACCCTGCGTGAACTGCACGACCCACGCCTTGGAGGCGCCGTAGGTGCCCCGCGGGACGAACGCCGCGACCGAGGCGACGTTGACGATGCCGCCGCGCCCCCGCCCCCGCATCGCTTCGGCCGCCGCCGAGGTCAGCCGCAGCACCGCCTCGCAGTGCACCTTGAGCATCGTCAGCTCGTCGGCCATGGAGACCTCGAGGAAACGGCCCTTGTTGCCGAAGCCGGCGTTGTTGACCAGCAGGTCGACGGGGTTCCTGCCCGCGCCCAGCCGGGCGGCCACCGCGTCGATGCCGGCGTCCGTCGCCAGGTCGGCCGTCAGCACCTCCGCCTCGATGCCGTGCCGGTCGTGCAGCTCGGTCGCCTGGTCCCGCAGCCGCTTGGTGTCGCGGGCCACCAGCACCAGGTCGTGCCCGTCGGCCGCGAGCCGCCGAGCGAACGCGGCGCCGATGCCCGCCGTCGATCCCGTAATCAATGCCGTTGTCATGGCGCAAGGTTAGGGGGCCGGACTGGGTTGGTCCGCTTCGTTCACCAGGACGACGGCTCGTGAACGACCTGTGAGGAGCAGCGTCGTGGGGGCCGGTCAGCCGCCGTGCCGCGCCACGTACTTACGCGCCGCGGCCAAGGGCTCCGGGTGCAGCGCCTCGCCCGCCGCGAGCAGCCGGGGGAGCAGGTCCCGCCGGGTCGTCACCGCCCGGAACTGCAGGGCGACCGTCACCTCGTGGCCGGGGCGGTGCACGATCCGCACCGGGTCGCCCGCCCGTATCCCACCGGGCTCGACCACCCGCAGGTACGCCCCCGGCGCGCCCTTCTCGGTGAAGCGCCTCACCCACTGCTTCTCACCCAGATGGCCCTGGAAGGTACGGCAGGGAATCCGGCCGGACGTCACCTCCAGCACCAGCTCCGGTCCGACCCGCCAGCGCTCGCCGATCCGGGCGCCGGACACGTCCAGGCCCGTGGTGGTCAGGTTCTCGCCGAAGGAGCCGTTCGGCAGCGGCCGGCCCAGGACGCGCTCCCAGTCGTCGAGGTCCTCGCGCGCCA
Source organism: Streptomyces sp. AC627_RSS907 (assembly GCF_019049165.1). Lineage (NCBI taxonomy): Bacteria > Bacillati > Actinomycetota > Actinomycetes > Kitasatosporales > Streptomycetaceae > Streptomyces > Streptomyces sp. AC627_RSS907. The sequence continues at coordinate 44,891 of NZ_JAGMUE010000062.1, read as the reverse complement.
CCGCGTACACCGCCTGGTCGTCGCCGCCGTGGTGGCGCGTGTCGCACACCGTGTCCCCGGCCAGCCCGCTCGCCCCGACACCCATCGGCCCCGGTGCCGTGACCCGCACGGGCCCGTCGGCCGGCTGTTTGTCGATGCCGGTGACGCCTTCGGGGTGGTCCGTGTACGGCACGGCCCGCGCGCGGCCCAGATTGACTGACAAGAGCTTCATGGCGGCACGGTAGGACAGCGCTGTCAAAGGGGCGACCCATTATTCGGCGTCCGGCCAAAGAGTCGCTTATCCTCGGGGGCGTGATCGAGGCTCGTCATCTCCGTGTGCTGCGCGCCGTGGCATCGACCGGTTCCTTCTCCGCCGCCGGGCGCGAGCTGGGCTGCACCCAGCCCGCCGTCAGCCAGCAGATGAAGGCGCTGGAGTCCTCCGTCGGCACGCCCCTGCTCGTGCGCGCCGGACGCGAGATGCGGCTGACCCAGGCCGGTGAGTCGCTGGTGCGGCACGCCGCCGGGATCCTCGCCGGGCTCACCGCGGCCGAGGAGGAGGTCGCCGCCATCGCCGGGCTGCGCGCCGGGCGCGTGCGCCTGGTCTCCTTCCCCAGCGGCAGTTCCACCCTCGTGCCGACGGCCCTGGCCGCGTTGCGCGCCGCCCACCCCGGCACCCGGGTCTTCCTGGAGGAGGCCGAGCCGCCGAAATCCGTGGAGTTGCTGCGTGAGGGCGACTGCGACGTGGCGCTCGCCTTCCGCTACGAGGGCGCGGCCGGCGCGGAGGAGTGGGACGACCTGGTCGTACGGCCGCTGCTGACCGACCGCCTCGTGGCCCTGGTGCCCGTACAGCACCGGCTCGCGCGCACGGCGCCCACCGGGTCGGTGGCCATCGGGGAGCTGGCCCAGGAGCCCTGGATCGCGGGTTGCCCGCGCTGTCGCGGTCAGCTGGTCGAGGTCTGCGAAGGAGCCGGGTTCACGCCCCGCATCGACTTCGCGACCGATGACTACCCGGCGGTCGTCGGCCTGGTCGGGGCCGGTCTGGGCGTGGCCGTCCTGCCTCAGCTCGCCGTCGAGTCCGTACGTCCCCGGGGGGTGCGCACGGTGACGCTGGAACCGGCGGTGCGGCGGGAGATCGTCGCCCTCACCCTGCCCGATCTGGCCCAGGTGCCGGCGGTGGCGGCGACGCTGGACGAGCTGGCCCGGGCGGGGGCACGCCAGTCGGCCGCGCGCTGATCGGCGGCCCGGGGCGCCGCGCGTGCGGCCCGTGTCGGAGTGTCGTAAGCCTGTGAGCCTGTAAGCCTCGTAACGAAGAAACGTTCCTTCAGTGGGGGGCGGCGGCCTCCCCGCCGGCCGACGCCGATGCCGCCACCAGGCGGTGGCGGGCCCGTCCCATGAGCTCTTCGCGCTCGTCCTCGGTCAGCCCGCCCCACACGCCGTACGGCTCACGCACCGCCAGGGCGTGCGCCGCGCACTCGGCGCGGACCGGGCACCTCATGCAGACCTCTTTGGCCGAGTTCTCGCGAGCACTCCGCGCCGCTCCGCGCTCGCCCTCCGGATGGAAGAAGAGCGAGCTGTCCACCCCGCGGCACGCAGCCAGGAGCTGCCAGTCCCACAGGTCCGCGTTCGGTCCGGGAAGGCGGGAGAAATCTGCCATTGCGTGACCCCTTGTAGCCGATCTGGGTGGATATAGTGTCCGACCGTACAACTACGATCTAAGGAGATGAAAATATGACCCATTGCGAATCTAGCCGCAGACACCAGCGAAGTGGAAGAAAAGCGGCTAAATGGGGCATGGGTTGTGATGAAACGGAGCGGGACTCACGCGCATGTCTGCTGCGTGGTGGACCCCTCACGTAGAGTGCCGAAGACGACACACAGCCCCGTAACTCTTTCGAGTGACCGTCGTTGAGAGTGCGGAGGCGGTTGAAGGAACAAGTGCTCGGGCGGGCGTCCGGGACGGTCGACCGCACAGGTGACGATTTCGTACCAGCCTGGAGGCTCAACGTGACGCGCATCAGCTGCGGAGGACGGCCATGACTTCCGTCCTCGTCTGCGACGACTCCCCGCTTGCCCGAGAGGCGCTCCGCCGCGCGGTCGCGACCGTGCCCGGCGTCGAGCGCGTGACGACGGCCGCCAACGGCGAGGAAGTCCTCCGCCGGTGGGGCGCCGACCGCTCGGACCTGATCCTGATGGACGTGCGCATGCCCGGCCTGGGCGGCGTCGAGACCGTCCGGCGGCTGCTCTCCGCGGACCCCGGCGCGCGCATCATCATGCTCACCGTCGCCGAGGACCTGGACGGCGTGGCCCTCGCGGTCGCCGCGGGTGCCCGCGGTTACCTGCACAAGGACGCCTCGCGCGCCGAGCTGCGCGCCACCGTCACGCAGGCCCTCGCCGACCCGACCTGGCGGCTCGCCCCGCGCCGGCTGCGCTCGGCCGAGATGGGCGCCGCGCCCACGCTCACCGCGCGCGAGATCCAGGTCCTGGAGGGCATGAGCCACGGCCGCTCCAACGCGGAGATCGGCCGTGAGCTGTTCCTCTCCGAGGACACCGTCAAGACCCACGCCCGGCGGCTCTTCAAGAAGCTCGGCGCTTCGGACCGGGCACACGCGGTGGCGCTCGGCTTCCGGTGGGGCCTGGTCCGCTAGGGGGTGTCGTCCGGGTCGGGCCGGCTCCGGGCGGCGGCGCCTCGCAGGCAGGCCGAGCGGGGTCCGGTGCGTGCCGCCGCGAGGTGGAGGAGGGCGCCGGGGTGGAGCCCTGGCAACCGCCGACCACGCGGCAGACGGGCGTGCCAGGCCCCGCGACCGCGGCACGATCCGGACGACACCCCCTGGGGCACCCCGTGCGGTGCGGGTCCGCGCGGCGCGTCGGGGGTGCGGCGAACCTCGCATATCGCGAGGTGAGCGGGGGTGACAAGGCGACCCGCCGGGTGCCCGCTGCTCGTTTCGCCGCGGATGACGCATCCTTGAGGTGTGGAGTTCCTCGGGGACGAGTCGGTCGAGCGGAAGGGGAGGGCGCAGGGGATGAGTGCCGGCGCACCTGCTCATAACGCTTCGGTGCACAACAACGGGCGCGGAGCCACGGATCGGACGGTCGCAGGGCACCATGGACCGATGCGTGACGACGAGGCGGCCCCTGACCAAGGGACGGTCGGTGGGCTCGTCCACCGCGCCGTCGACGGGGACGAGCAGGCCACGCACGACCTGCTCGCCCATGTCCATCCCTTGGCGCTGCGCTACTGCCGCACGCGTCTGTCCCGGCTGCCCGGCGACGCCCGGCACTTCGTCGAGGACCTCGCCCAGGAGGTCTGCGTAGCGGTGCTGCTCGCGCTGCCCCGGTACAAGGACACCGGGCGCCCCTTCGAGGCGTTCGTCTTCGCCATCGCCGCCCACAAGGTCGCCGACCTCCAGCGCGCGGCGATGCGGCACCCCGGCTCGACGGCCGTCCCGTCCGACGAGATGCCCGAGCGGCCGGACGACTCCCTGGGCCCCGAGGAGCGGGCGCTGCTCAACAGCGACGCCGCCTGGGCCAAGAAACTGCTGGCCAACCTGCCGGAGAACCAGCGCGAGCTGCTCCTGTTGCGGATCGCGGTCGGGCTCACCGCCGAGGAGACGGGGCAGATGTTGGGAATGTCACCCGGGGCCGTGCGGGTCGCACAGCACCGGGCGCTGAGCCGGCTGCGGGCCCTGGCGGAGCAGTAGCTCCCCGGGGTGAACGGGCGGTGACCGGGCTGCGTACGAAGCCCTGAGGGTGTTCGTACGAAGCGACGAAGACGGAAGGCCTCCTTGATCGTGGAATGAGCCACCCCCGCTTCCCGTTAGCATGGACATCCGCACCGATCAAGGCCATTTGGGGAAGGTGTCATGACTGCCAACGTCGACGGAGTGCCCGAGAAATTCGCGACGCTCGGGCTGACCTACGACGACGTGCTGCTGCTGCCGGGTGCATCAGAGGTGCTCCCCAACGCGGTCGACACCTCGTCCCGCATCTCCCGCAACGTCCGGGTGAACATCCCGCTGCTCTCGGCGGCGATGGACAAGGTGACCGAGTCCCGCATGGCGATCGCCATGGCCCGCCAGGGCGGCGTCGGTGTGCTGCACCGCAACCTGTCCATCGAGGACCAGGTCAACCAGGTCGACCTCGTCAAGAGGTCCGAGTCCGGCATGGTCACCGACCCGATCACGGTGCACCCGGAAGCCACGCTGGCCGAGGCGGACGCCCTGTGCGCCAAGTTCCGCATCAGCGGCGTCCCGGTCACCGACCCGGCCGGCAAGCTGCTCGGCATCGTCACCAACCGCGACATGGCCTTCGAGTCCGACCGCACGCGCCAGGTGCGCGAGGTCATGACGCCGATGCCGCTGGTGACCGGCAAGGTCGGCATCTCCGGCGTGGACGCCATGGAGCTGCTGCGCCGCCACAAGATCGAGAAGCTTCCGCTGGTCGACGACGAGGGCGTCCTCAAGGGCCTCATCACGGTCAAGGACTTCGTCAAGGCCGAGCAGTACCCCCACGCCGCCAAGGACTCCGAGGGCCGGCTGCTGGTCGGCGCCGCCGTCGGCGCCAGCCCCGAGGCGCTGGAGCGTGCCCAGGCCCTGGCCGCTGCGGGCGTGGACTTCCTGGTCGTCGACACCTCGCACGGCCACAACAGCAACGCCCTGAGCTGGATGGCGAAGATCAAGTCCAGCATCGGCGCCGGTGTCGACGTGATCGGCGGCAACATCGCCACCCGGGACGGCGCCCAGGCCCTGATCGACGCCGGCGTCGACGGCATCAAGGTCGGCATCGGCCCCGGCTCGATCTGTACGACCCGCGTCGTCGCCGGCATCGGCGTCCCGCAGGTCACGGCCATCTACGAGGCGTCCCTCGCGGCCCGCGCGGCCGGTGTCCCGCTGATCGGCGACGGCGGCCTGCAGTACTCGGGCGACATCGGCAAGGCGCTGGCCGCCGGTGCCGACACGGTGATGCTCGGCAGCCTGCTCGCGGGCTGCGAGGAGTCCCCGGGCGAGCTGCAGTTCATCAACGGCAAGCAGTTCAAGTCGTACCGCGGCATGGGCTCGCTCGGTGCCATGCAGTCCCGCGGCCAGGGCCGGTCGTACTCGAAGGACCGCTACTTCCAGGCCGAGGTGGCGTCCGACGACAAGCTGGTGCCCGAGGGCATCGAGGGCCAGGTGCCCTACCGCGGCCCGCTGGCCAACGTGCTGCACCAGCTCGTCGGCGGCCTGCGCCAGACCATGGGGTACGTGGGTGCCGCGACGATCGCGGAGATGGAGTCGAAGGGCCGCTTCGTGCGGATCACCTCCGCCGGCCTCAAGGAGAGCCACCCGCACGACATCCAGATGACGGTCGAGGCACCGAACTACAGCCGCAGCAAGTAGGCAGAAGGCCTTCCAGGGCGGCCCCGGGAGCATCCGGGGCCGCCCTCGCCGTGTCCGTCGGGGATACTGGAAGGCGCTGCAACGCATGAGGGAAAGGCCACAGACGTGACTGAGATCGAGATCGGGCGCGGCAAGCGCGGCCGCCGGGCGTACGCCTTCGACGACATCGCCGTCGTCCCCAGCCGCCGTACGCGGGACCCGAAGGAGGTCTCGATCGCCTGGCAGATCGACGCCTACCGCTTCGAGCTGCCGTTCCTGGCCGCTCCCATGGACTCGGTCGTCTCCCCGGCCACCGCCATCCGCATCGGCGAGCTGGGCGGCCTGGGCGTGCTGAACCTCGAGGGCCTGTGGACCCGGTACGAGGACCCGCAGCCGCTGCTCGACGAGATCGCCGAGCTCGACGCGGACACCGCGACCCGCCGCCTCCAGGAGGTCTACGCGGCTCCCATCAAGGAGGAGCTGATCGGGCAGCGCATCAAGGAGGTGCGCGACTCGGGCGTGGTCACCGCCGCCGCGCTCTCCCCGCAGCGCACCGCCCAGTTCTCCAAGGCGGTCGTGGACGCGGGCGTGGACATCTTCGTCATCCGCGGTACGACGGTCTCGGCGGAGCACGTCTCCGGCTCGCACGAGCCGCTGAACCTGAAGCAGTTCATCTACGAGCTCGACGTCCCGGTGATCGTCGGCGGCTGCGCCACCTACACCGCGGCCCTGCACCTGATGCGCACCGGCGCGGCGGGCGTCCTCGTCGGCTTCGGCGGCGGCGCGGCCCACACCACGCGCAACGTGCTGGGCATCCAGGTCCCGATGGCCACGGCCGTCGCCGACGTGGCCGCCGCCCGCCGTGACTACATGGACGAGTCCGGCGGCCGGTACGTGCACGTCATCGCCGACGGCGGCGTCGGCTGGTCCGGCGACCTGCCCAAGGCGATCGCCTGCGGCGCCGACTCCGTGATGATGGGCTCGCCCCTCGCGCGCGCGACCGACGCGCCGGGCAAGGGCAACCACTGGGGCATGGAGGCCGTCAACGAGGAGCTGCCCCGCGGCAAGAAGGTCGACCTCGGCACGGTCGGCACCATCGAGGAGATCCTCACCGGCCCGTCCCACACCCCCGACGGCTCGATGAACTTCTTCGGCGCGCTGCGCCGGGCGATGGCGACGACCGGGTACAGCGAGCTCAAGGAGTTCCAGCGGGTCGAGGTGACGGTGGCGGACTCGCAGCACCGGCGGTAGTCCCCGCACGACGCGGGAAGGGGCCGGTCACCCGGGCGGGGTGACCGGCCCCTTCGCGTGTCCGCGTGCGGGGCCCTTCCTCACAGCCGGTGTGCCGCCCCCGTGGGCGTGGCCCCCCGCGTGTCCAGCAGGAGCTGGGCCTTCACCGACAGGCCCTGGAGGTCGTACGTGCGGTGCTGCTGGAGGAGGACCGTCAGGTCGGCTTCGGCGGCGGCCTCGTAGAGCGAGTCGGCGCGGGGGACGGGGCGGTCGTGGACGTTCCAGGACGGGATGTGCGGGTCGTGGTAGCTGACGGCGGCGCCCATCGACATCAGGCGGGACGCGATCTCCTCGGCCGGGCTCGCCTGCTGGTCGGCGAGGTCCGCCTTGTAGGTGACGCCGAGGAGCAGGACGCGGGCGCCGCGCGCGGACTTGCCGTGCTCGTTGAGGAGGGCGGCGGCGCGCTGGACGACGTAGCGGGGCATCTGGGAGTTGACCTGCTGCGCCAGCTCCACCATGCGCAGGCTGTGGGGGGCCTGGCCGGTCAGGTCCTGGGGTACGGAGTGGCCGCCGACGCCGGGGCCCGGCCGGAAGGCCTGGAAACCGAACGGTTTGGTCTCCGCGCAGCGCAGGACGTCCCACAGGTCGACGCCCAGGTCGTTGCAGAGGACGGCCATCTCGTTGACGAGGGCGATGTTCACGTGCCGGAAGTTGGTCTCCAGGAGCTGGACCGTCTCCGCCTCGCGGGGGCCACGCGCGCGTACCACCTTGTCGGTGAGGCGGCCGTAGAAGGTGGCCGCCGACTCGGTGCAGGCGGGGGTGAGGCCGCCGATGACCTTCGGGGTGTTGGCCGGGGTGAAGTCGCGGTTGCCGGGGTCGGCGCGGCTGGGGGAGTAGGCGAGGTGGAAGTCGCGGCCGGCGCGCAGCCCGGAGCCCCGCTCCAGGAGCGGGCGCAGGAACTCCTCCGTCGTCCCGGGCCGCACGGGCGACTCCAGGATGACCGTGGTGTGCGGGCGCATGTGGGCGGCCAGGGTGCGGGCGGCGGCCTCCACCTGGGTGAGGTCCAGGCCGCCGTCCGGGCCCGGCGGGGTCGGCGCGCAGATGACCGCGGTGCGTACCCGGCCCAGCTCTGCCGGTCCCGCGGCCGTGCGGAAGCCGGTCGAGAGCATGCGGCGCAGCTCGGCGGGGGTGAGCGGGTCGGCCTCCGGGCCGGTGCGGTAGCCGAGGGTGGAGACGCCGGCGGCGACGGCGGCCTGGGCCAGGGGCAGGCCGTACGGGCCGAGTCCGATGACGGCGAGATCTGCGGGCATGGCGTGGGCCGTCCTTCCCAGTAACCGAAGCGGGACAGGCGCGCAAGCCCGGTGGACAGGACGGGCGAGCACAACGTCAGACTAGGAGTAAATATGACCGATTTGCGGGATTGGTCGGCCGAGTTTCGGGGAGTGTCGACGTTTCGGTGGGCCTCGGCGTGCCGTGCGCGGAAGTTGTCCACAGGCTGAGGGCGGGCGGCGGCCGATGTCGGGCGAGCCGGTCAGAATCTGGGCATGGTGGGTACCAGGAACCGGGCTTCGCCCAACGGGTGCGGCCGACGCGACCCGACAGCGGGAGGCAGCAGTGAGGACAGCGACACTGGGCCCGGCGCAGCGCGCCGAGTCGCTCGCGGCCATGGCCGAGCGCGAGCTGGACGTACTGGTGGTGGGCGCGGGCGTGGTCGGTGCGGGCACCGCCCTCGACGCCGTGACCCGGGGCCTGTCCACCGGCCTGGTCGAGGCACGGGACTGGGCGTCGGGCACCTCCAGCAGGTCCAGCAAGCTCATCCACGGCGGCCTGCGCTACCTGGAGATGCTCGACTTCGCCCTCGTACGGGAGGCGCTGAAGGAGCGGGGCCTGCTGCTGGAGCGGCTCGCACCGCACCTCGTGAAGCCCGTGCCCTTCCTGTACCCCTTGCAGCACAAGGGCTGGGAGCGCCTCTACGCCGGCTCGGGCGTCGCCCTCTACGACGCCATGTCGATGGCCCGCGGACACGGCCGGGGCCTGCCGGTGCACCGGCACCTGAGCCGTCGTCACGCCCTGCGGGTGGCGCCCGCCCTGAGGAAGGACGCACTGGTCGGCGCGCTCCAGTACTACGACGCCCAGATGGACGACGCCCGGTTCGTGACGACGCTGGTGCGCACGGCCGCGGCGTACGGCGCCCCGGTCGCCAACCGCGCGCGCGTGACCGCGTTCCTGCGCGAGGGCGAGCGCGTGGTCGGCGCACGGGTGCAGGACGTCGAGGCGGGCGGGGAGTACGACATCCGCGCCAAGCAGATCGTGAACGCGACCGGGGTGTGGACCGACGACACCCAGTCCCTGGTGGGCGAGCGCGGCCAGTTCCACGTCCGGGCGTCCAAGGGCATCCACCTGGTCGTGCCCAAGGACCGCATCCACTCCACCACCGGGCTGATCCTGCGCACCGAGAAGTCCGTGCTGTTCGTCATCCCCTGGGGCCGGCACTGGATCATCGGCACCACGGACACCGACTGGGACCTGGACAAGGCGCACCCGGCCGCGTCCAGCGCGGACATCGACTACCTGCTGGAACACGTCAACTCGGTGCTGTCCGTACCGCTCACGCGCGACGACGTCGAGGGCGTGTACGCCGGTCTGCGCCCGCTGCTGGCCGGTGAGTCGGACGCCACCAGCAAGCTCTCGCGCGAGCACACCGTCGCGCACCCGGTGCCCGGCCTGGTCGTCGTGGCGGGCGGCAAGTACACGACGTACCGGGTGATGGCCAAGGACGCCGTGGACGAGGCGGTGCACGGGCTCGACCTGCGGGTCGCCGACTGCGTCACCGAGGACACGCCGCTGCTCGGCGCCGAGGGCTACCGGGCGCTGTGGAACGCGCGGGCGCGGGTCGCCGCGCGCACCGGCCTGCACGTCGTACGCGTGGAACACCTGCTGAACCGGTACGGCGCCCTGACCGAGGAACTGCTGGAGCTCATCGCCGCCGACCCCTCCCTCGGCGCACCGCTGCACGCCGCCGACGACTACCTGCGGGCCGAGATCGTCTACGCCGCCTCGCACGAGGGCGCGCGGCACCTGGACGACGTACTGACCCGGCGCACCCGCATCTCCATCGAGACCTTCGACCGGGGCACGCGCAGCGCCCGCGAGGCCGCCGAGCTGATGGCACCGGTGCTGGGCTGGGACGCGGACCAGGTCGAACGCGAGATCCAGCACTACGAGAAGCGGGTGGAGGCCGAGCGGGAGTCGCAGCGCCAGCCGGACGACCTGACGGCGGACGCGGCCCGGCTGGGGGCACCGGACATCGTGCCGCGGTAGTGACCGCCGGGGCGGGGGTGACAGGAGGTCAGTCCCCGTCACCGCCCGCCCCCGCGGCCGAACCGCCCGAGAGGCACCCTGGGCGTCGAGCACTTGTCGGGTGAGGGACAATGAAGGCTCTGTCAGGGCGGGTTGCATGAGGGGACGCATGTCGGAGGCGGAGCGGGCGGGGACACCCCGTACGGACAAGAGCGCACGTCTCCTCGCCGGGCGCTACCGGCTGGGAGACGTGCTCGGCCGCGGCGGCATGGGGACGGTGTGGCGGGCCGAGGACGAGACCCTGGGACGCACGGTCGCCGTCAAGGAGCTGCGGTTTCCGGGGAACATCGACGAGGAGGAGAAGCGGCGCCTGATCACGCGCACGCTGCGTGAGGCCAAGGCGATCGCGCGGATCCGCAACAACAGCGCCGTCACGGTCTACGACGTCGTCGAGGAGGACGACCGCCCGTGGATCGTGATGGAACTCGTCGAGGGCAAGTCGCTCGCCGAGGCCATCCGGGAGGACGGCCTGCTGGAGCCGAAGCGCGCGGCCGAGGTCGGGCTCGCCGTCCTGGACGTCCTGCGCTCCGCGCACCGCGAGGGCATCCTGCACCGTGACGTGAAGCCGTCCAACGTGCTGATCGCCGAGGACGGCCGGGTCGTGCTCACCGACTTCGGCATCGCCCAGGTCGAGGGCGACCCGTCCATCACCTCCACCGGCATGCTCGTCGGCGCCCCCTCCTACATCTCCCCGGAACGCGCCCGCGGCCACAAGCCCGGCCCGGCCGCCGACCTGTGGTCGCTCGGCGGACTGCTGTACGCGGCCGTGGAGGGCACCCCGCCCTACGACAAGGGTTCCGCGATCGCGACGCTCACCGCCGTGATGACGGAGAACCTGGAGGAGCCGAAGAACGCCGGCCCGCTGCGGGACGTCATCTACGGGCTGCTCACCAAGGATCCCGCCCAGCGGCTCGACGACGCGGGCGCCCGCGCGATGCTCAACAAGGTCATCCACGCGCCCGAGGCCGAGGCCGAACCGGCCGACGCCACCAAGGTCGTACCCCTGCCCGAGCAGCCGGACGCGCGGGGGCGCCGGGGCGGCGGTTCGCCGGGCGCCGGGGGCAAGCGGGCCGCCGAGGAGGCCGGGGAGCGGCTGCGGGGAGCGCTGCGGTCGGTGCGCAAGGCCGCCGTCGGAGCCGGCGCGGCCGGTGCCGCGGCCACCTCCCGGACCAAGCCGGGCGCCGCCGACCGGACCGCGCCGGGGGCCGCGGGGACGGCCGCCGCCACGGGCTCCGCCGGGACGGCCGCCGCGTCGCGTGGGCCGGGCTCTGCGGGCACCGCGGGAGCGCATGGGCAGGGGACTGCCGGTTCGCGGGGGCCGGGGGGCGCCGGGGCGGCACCCGCGAGGGCCGCCGGTGCGGGAGCGGCCCCGGGGGCGCAGCACGCGCCCGCGGGCGCCCGGAGTTCCGGGTGGCCCGTCGTACCGCCGTCGGACCTGCCGCCCCGTCAGGTGCCGCGGGCGCCGCTCACCGACGTGGTGCCGCGCCGGACACTGGTGATCATCGCGGTGGTCGTGGCGCTCGCCGTACTCGGCACCGTGCTGGCCCTCGCACTCGGCGGCGACGACGAGAAGGGGGCCCAGGGCGGAAGCGGTGACAAGGCCGTCGCCTCCGCCACCGCGAGCGGTGACAGCGGGCGGGACGAGGAGAGCGGGACCGGGACGGACGGCTCCGCCTCGGCGCCGGCGACGGACGGCGGCTCGGCCGGTGCGACGGGCCCCGGCACGGGCGCGTCCGGTGACGCCGGGAAGTCCGACGACGAGGAGGTGGCCGGCACCCACAAGGGGGGCCAGGGCTACCGCATCGGGCTGCCCGAGGGGTGGAAGTACCAATCCACGGGCTCCGCGGGAGACCGGTTCACCGGCCCCCAGGGGCAGAAGCTGCTCGTCGCCTGGACGTCCACGCCCAAGGGCGACCCGGTCGCGGACTGGAAGAACCAGGAGCGGTACATGGTCCGCTCGCAGTACAAGAGGATCCGCATCGAGAAGGTGGGCTACCGGGGCTGGAACACGGCCGACTGGGAGTTCACCTACACGGACGGCGGTACCCGGTACCGCACCGTGGACCGGGGTTTCGTGGTCAACGACCACCAGGGCTACGCCCTCATGTACACCGCGAAGGCCGCCGACTGGGACAGTGACCTGCGCCGGGACACCTGGCGGACCCTGGCGAAGACCTTCGAGCCCAAGTCCTGAACCGGCGGGGCCCGGGTTTGAGCGGCCCGATATCTGGCATCCCCTCTTTGTGGGTTGCCTCCGGCACGTATCGTGAGTGCTCGCGGACCGTGCGCAGCGGGAACGGCCCGCCGGACGAACGGAATTGACCGACGGGCTGCCGGGGGTGGCGACGTGGACGACTATGCGGGACGGGTGCTCGCCGACCGCTACCGCCTGCCCCTGCCGCCGTCCGACGAGTACGAACTGACCGAGACGCGGGCCTTCGACACCTACAGCGGTCAGGAAGTCCTGGTCCGGCAGGTGCCGTTGCCGGAGGTCGTCGAGGCGGAGGTGCTCGACGCGGACGGTCTGCCCGACGGCTTCACGGCCCGGGACGGCGACGTCCGGCGCCCCGGCCGGCGGCCTCCGGCCGAGCGCGGCGGCACGCGGCGGCCCGCCGACCCCGTGGTGCGCCGCGCCGTCGAGGCCGCGCAGGCCGCGGCCGCCGTCCCCGACCACCCGCGCCTGGACCAGGTCTTCGACGTGTTCGCCGAGGGCGGTTCACTGTGGATCGTGAGCGAACTGGTGGCCGCGAGGCCGCTGGCCGCCCTGCTCGCCGAGCAGCCGCTGACGCCGTACCGGGCGGCCGAGGTGGCCTCCGACATCCTGCTGGCGCTACGGGTGCTGCACGCCTACGGCTGGGTGCACCGGAACATCACCGCGCGCACGGTGCTCGTCTGCGACGACGGGCGCGTGATGCTGACCGGCCTGGCGGTCGGTGCGGCGGAGGAGGCGCTGTGCGGGTACGACCCGGTCCCCGCCCCTGAGGACGAGGCGGACGGGGACGCCGCGGGCCGGGGCGCGCGGACCGCCCCGAGCGGCGCCGGCGGCTTCGGCCCCGGCGGGCCGGGGAGCGCCGGGGGTGTGGGCGTGGGCCCGGGCGGGCCGGGCGGCCCGGGTGGGACCGGTCCCGGCGGGCCGGGGAGCGCCGGGGGTGTGGGCGTGGGCCCGGGCGGGCCGGGCGGCCCGGGTGGGACCGGTCCCGGTGCGGGGGCGCCCTTCCCGGGAGGTCCGGGCCTCGACGCCGGTCCCAGGGGGGCCGCCGGTGCGGTGGGCCCGGGGGGTGCCGTGGGGGCCCGTGGTGCGGTGGGCCCTGGTGGTGCGGATTCCTCCGGTGGTGCGGTGGGCTCCCGTGGCGCGGTGGGGCCTGCTGGTGCGGTGGGTCCCAGGGGCGCGGGGACCAGTGGCGTCATGGGCCCCGACGGCGCCCTGGACAGCGGCACCGCGCCGGACCCTGCCGGGCCCCTGGGGTACGGCAGCGCGTCGGGTTCCGGTGGTGTCACGGGTTCCGGCAGCGCGTCGGGTTCCGGTGGTGTCACGGGTTCCGGCAGCGCGTCGGGTTTCGGTGGTGTCACGGGTCCCGGTAACGCGTCGGGTCCCAGCGGCACCCTGGGCCCCACGGGGCGTGGCCCCGAGGCCGAGAGGCGGGCCGCCATCGAGGCGCGGGGTGTCGGCGGGTTGCCGGTGCCCGGCGTCCCGGGACCGGGCGGTGCCCCCGCCGGGCGCGCCCACGCGTCCCTCGACGCCGACGGTGACGTACGTGCGGCGCGCGCGGGGGCGATCGCCGCGTACCGCGCGGGAGCCCGTGCGGCGGCCCGCGTCCAGGAGGCGCAGAACGGGCGCGCGGCCCTGCCCGGCGCACGCCCGGCGCCCGACGACGCCCCTGCACAGCCGCCCCGCCACGGCGGTCACACCACGGAGCCGGGCGCCCCGCAGACCCTCCACGCCGCCCCGTCCACGGACGTCACGGGTCGTGACGCGTCACCCGGTGCCGCCCCGCCCCCGGACGCAACCGGCCCGGGCGGTGCACCCGGTGCCGCCCCGCCCGGGCAGATCGTCGACCCCTACGGCGTACGCGCCGCCTCCTGGCACGGTGCCACCTCCCGCACCCCCGACCCGGCCCCCGCTCCGGCGGTCGGACGGGCCCTGTCCGCGGCCCCGCGGCAGGAAGCCGCCGTCGCACCCTCCGGGCACGGGGACGACGGGCTCGCCCGCACCCCGGCCCGGCACGGTCCGGCCACCGCACTCGCCGCCGAGCGGGCACGGCAGGCCCGGATGGCCGTGGTCGGTCCCGTGACCGAACGCTGGGCGCCGGAACAGGCCGGCCCGGTGCACGAGAACTGGCAGTTGGCCGCGCCCATCGGCCCCGCGACCGACCTGTGGGCGCTGGGCGCGCTGCTCTTCCGCGCCGTGCAGGGACACGCGCCCTACCCGGAGGAGTCGACCGCCGAGCTGGTGCAGATCGTGTGCGCGGAGCCGCCGGCGTTCGCCGAGGAGTGCGGGCCGCTGCGGCCCGTCGTGGAGTCGCTGCTGCGTCAGGACCCCACCGAACGCCTTGACTTCGAGGAACTGCGCGGCTGGCTGCGCTCGCTGGTGCGCTCGGCGCCCGAGCCGGACGCCGGCCTGCACGTCGTCCCGGCCCCGCCCGCCGACACCAGCCGGCTGCCGATCGTGCGCCGTCGGGGCGAACTGGTGCGCAGGCGGCGTGCCGGGCTGCCCACGCACCACGGGCGGCACAAGCGGGCCAGGCGGGAAACCGCCCGCTCCCCGCGCAGCCTCGGCCGGACGCTGCTCCTGCTGATACTGCTCGCCCTGGCCGGAGCGATCGCGTACGCCATGTACTTCATGCCCAAGAGCGACACGAGCGGGTCCGGCACCCCGGACCGCACGGGCGCCGTCGGCGAGGCGAGCCAGGCGCCGCCCGCGGGGTCCACGGACGCCGGCAACGAGCCCCGGCCGGAGCAGACCTCACCCGGGGGCGACCCCAGCGACTCCAGGCCGGAGGCCGGTTCCGCCGCGACGCAGACCACCGCCGACGGGTTCGCCCTGCGCAAGGACCCGGAGGGCTTCAGCGTCGCCGTGGCCGAGGGCTGGAACCGCACGCCCCGCAACGGCAGCGGCCAGGTCGTGTACGGCAAGGGCGACTTCGAGCTCATCGTCGTACCCGGCCGGGACCGCGCCGCTGAGTACGGCGACGACCCGATGGTCTACCAGCGCGACAAGGAGCCCGAGTTGGGCGCGTACCGCGCCTCCAGCTGGTCCACCTCCAGCGGACTGAAGAACATCGAGGTCGGCGGACGCGCCATGGCCGAGGGGCAGTTCATCTGGACCGGCGCCGACGGCGACGAGCTGTACGTGCGCAACATCGCGATGCTGATCGACGGTCGCTACCACGTGGTGCAGGTCCGCGGCCCGGAGGCGGAGCGGGACGAGGTGACCCGGGTGTACGAACAGGCGTCCACCACTTACCAGTACACGGGCTGACGGCTCTGGACGGCCGTCCGGCCCGATGGTTGACTCCCGCCGCGGAAAGCGACAACAGTCACAGAGCGGTTTTCATACCACCCCACCCGTTCCCCGGAAGGGGGCCGGTCCCTAGTCTGACCCTGACAAGACCATTGCGGGGCAACGTGAATCAGATGCAGGGCCGGCTCCTCGCGGGCCGTTACCGGCTCGGTGACGCCATCGGCAGCGGCGGCATGGGCCGCGTGTGGCGCGCTCACGACGAGGTGCTGAACCGGACCGTCGCCATCAAGGAGCTGACCGCCGCGCTCTACGTCTCCGAGAGCGACCGGGCCATCCTGCTGGCGCGCACCCGGGGCGAGGCGCGCGCGGCCGCGCGGATCAACCACTCGGCCGTCGTCACCGTGCACGACGTACTCGAACACGACGGCCGGCCGTGGATCGTGATGGAGCTGGTGGAGGGGCGCTCACTGGCCGACGCGGTCAAGGAGGAGGAGCGCGTCGACCCCCGGGAGGCGGCCCGCGTCGGCCTGTGGGTGCTGCGCGCCCTGCGCGCCGCGCACGCGGCCGGCGTCCTGCACCGGGACGTCAAGCCCGGCAACGTCCTGCTCGGCGACGACGGGCGCGTGCTGCTCACCGACTTCGGCATCGCGCAGATCGAGGGCGACAGCACCATCACCCGCACCGGAGAGGTCGTCGGCTCCGTCGACTACCTGGCACCCGAGCGCGTCCGCGGCCACGACCCCGGGCCCGCCTCCGACCTGTGGGCGCTCGGCGCGACGCTGTACACGGCGGTGGAGGGCACCTCGCCGTTCCGCCGCACCTCACCGCTCACCACCATGCAGGCGGTCGTCGAGGAGGAGGCCGACGAACCCCGCTACGCCGGCCCGCTCGCGCCCGTCATCACCGCCCTGCTGCGCAAGGATCCGGCCACGCGGCCCGACGCCACCGAGACCGAGCACATGCTCGCCCAGGCCGCGGAGGGACGGCGTCCGAACGCGGCCCAGGCATACGTGCCGACGCAGTACGCGGGGGCGCGGGGACACGGCGGCACGGCGTACCCGGCAGCTCCCGGGGCGGCGCAGCCCACGGGCGGGACCGCCGGGACGCCCGGTTCACCGGTGACCGGGCCGACGGCCGCCGGCCGGCCGGGAGTGGCACACCACCCGGCGCAAGGGCCGATGACGGCTGGTCAGGCGGCCACCGGGCACCCGTCGTCAGGACCGCTGGGGGCGACCGGCCCGACGGCCCAGGGGTACGCGGCCCAGGGGTACGCGGCGACGGGCCCCGTACCGACCGGCCCGACGGCGTCGGGGTACGCGCCGACCGGTGTGACGGGCACCGCTCCCGTACGGCCCCGGCGCCGCCGGCTGCGCACCCTCGCCCTGGTCGTCGCGGTCGCCGCCGTCGTCGGCGCGGGCACCGCCGTGATGATGCGCCAGGGCGACGACGGCGGCACGGCCGCCGGACCGGACGCCCCCCACGCGCCGTCGTCCTCTTCCTCGCCCTCGCCTTCACCCTCCGCCTCCGCCACGGCGGGCGAGGACCCCTCCGGGTCCGTACCGGCCGGCTGGGTCCGGCACGACGACCCGGTGGGATTCAGCCTCTACCTGCCCGAGGGCTGGCAGCGGAAGGTGTACGGCGACAACGGCCAGCTCCGGCAGGTCGACTACACCCCGGACGGCGGCGAGCACTTCGTCCGCATCGCCGTCGACTCCGCTCCCGACTACAACGACCCCTACACGCACCAGCTCGACCTCGAGCAACAGCTTCAGCGGCTGGTCGACTACCGGCGTGTCACCCTGGAGCGGACCACCTACCGCGACCGCGACAGCGCCCGCTGGGAGTACACCTGGACCGCCCTGGCGAAGGACGGCCCCTTCCCCGGCCCGCGCCGCGCCGTCGAGGAGATGTACATGTCCCGGGACGGCGTCGAGTACGTCATCTACATGTCGGGTCCCGCGGACGACTGGCCGACCACGGAGCGGCAGTTCGAGGCCGTGCTGCGGAGCTGGCAGGAGAAGTCCGCCTGAACCCGCACCGTGCGACGGCCGGGAACCGGCGCGGGGCCCTCCCGTCCCCGTCGGTTGTCGGCCACGCACGTCCCGATGGTCCGGAGCCGGTCCGTCCGGTGCGGCATGATGGGACGCATGGTGACCGAGCGGGCGGGCGGGCGTGTCATCGCAGGCCGTTACCGGCTCCATGAGCGGCTCGGCCGCGGCGGCATGGGCATCGTGTGGCGGGCGACCGACCAACTGCTCGGCCGGCAGGTGGCCGTGAAGGCACTCCCCGTCGACGAGACCCTCTCCGCGGCCGAGGCACGGCGGCGCCGGGAGCGGACCCTGCGCGAGGCCCGCGCGGTCGCGCAGTTGAGCCACCCGCACGTCATCGTCGTGCACGACGTCGTCGAGGACGACGAACGCGCGTACATGGTCATGGAACTGGTCGACGGCGGCTCGCTCGCCGACCGCGTCCTCAGCCACGGCCCGGTCGACGCCGCCGAGGCCGCCCGCATCGGCATCGCCCTGCTCGGCGCCCTGCGCACCGCCCACGCGGCCGGGATGCTGCACCGGGACGTCAAGCCGTCGAACGTACTGGTCGCCGAGGACGGCAGGGTCGTCCTCACCGACTTCGGCGTCGCCCAGGTCGCGGGCGCCACCACGCTCACCGAGACCGGGTCCTTCGTCGGCTCGCCCGAGTACACCGCCCCGGAGCGGATGTCCGGCGCCGGGACCGGACCGGAGTCCGACCTGTGGTCGCTGGGCGTGCTGCTGTGCGCGATCCTGAGCGGCGCCTCCCCCTTCCACCGCGACTCGCTGGGCGGCATCCTGCACGCCGTCGTCACCGAGGAGATCCGCCCGCCCGCCCAGGCCGGGCCGCTCCTGCCCGTCGTACGGGGACTGCTCGAACGCGATCCGCGGCGGCGGCTGGACGCCACCGAGGCGGAGCGGATGCTGCGCGCCTTCCTGGCCACCGGCCGGACACCCGCGGCGGACCGGACCGGAGAGCCCCGGCACGTGACGCGGAGCGTGCTCACGGCGGTGCTGCTGGTGGTCGCGGCGGCGGGCGCGGGCATCTCGGCGGCGGTGCTGCTCGCGGACGAGGGCGGTGACGGGGGTGGTACGCCGCCGAGTTCGGCACCCGTGACGTCGACGACGGAGTCGATGCCACCGTCCGCCTCCGCGTCCAGCGCCACGTCCGTCTCCGCGTCCGTCTCCGCGTCCAGCGCCGCCACGTCCGTCTCCGCCCCGGCCACCGTCTCCGCCTCCGCCTCCGTGGTGCCGCCCGTCTCCGCGTCCCCCGCAACGCACGTAAACCGGAGATAAGCGGCACCCCGCGTCACGGGTCTGTGACCGCCGGGCACCGGCGGTGGAACCGTGGGCGTCCGGCGCGGTATGGATGGACCCATGAGCAGCAACGGGGGGCCTCGCGAGGAGGCGGACGAGCCGACGAGTTTTGGCCTGCGACCACCGATTCCGCCGGTGGCCGTGCCGCATCCCGGGAATCCGTACGCGGCGCCCACCCAGGTCATGCCGCCGCCGTCGCAGGCGCGACCGCCGCGCGCGCCGGAAAGGCCGTCGGCGCCCGCGCCGGTGCCCGCCCGGGACCCGGGCGCCGGGCGGATCATCGCCGGACGCTACCGGTTGGTGGCCAGGCTCGGCCACGGCGGCATGGGCACGGTGTGGCGGGCGAAGGACGAGACGGTGGACCGCGAGGTCGCCGTCAAGGAGCCTCGCATACCCGACCATCTTCCCGAACGCGAACGGGACAACGCCTTCGAACGGATGCGCCGGGAGGCGCGCGCAGCGGCCCGGCTCGACCACCCCGCGGTGGTCAACGTGCACGACGTGGCGGTCGTGGACGACCAGCCGTGGATCGTGATGGAGCTGGTGCGGGGGCGCTCGCTGGGCGACGCTTTGCAGGAGGGCACGCTGAGCGCGCGCGAGGCGGCCCGTATCGGCCTGGAGGTGCTCGGCGCGCTGGAGGCCGCGCACGCGGCCGGCGTCCTGCACCGGGACGTGAAGCCCGACAACGTCCTGCTCGGCCGGCACGGCCGCGTCGTCCTCACCGACTTCGGCATCGCCCGGATCGAGGGAGACACCGATCTGACCGACACCGGCGGTTTCGTCGGCTCACCCGAGTACATCGCCCCGGAGCGGGTGCTGGGCCGGCGTCCCGGCCCGGCGAGTGACCTGTGGTCGCTCGGCGTGGTGCTGTACGTGGCGACGGAGGGCGTCTCGCCGTTCCGCCGCAGCAACACGCCCGCCACGCTCCAGGCGGTGCTCAACGCCGCGCCCGCGCCGCCCGTCGCCGCGCCGGGCCCGCTGGCCGAGGTCATCACGGGCCTGCTGGACAAGGACCCGGCACGCCGTCCGGACGCCGCCCGGGTCCGTGCCCTGCTGGACGCCGCCGCGAACCCGCCCGCGCCGCCGCCCACCCAGGTGGCCCGGCTGGAGGAGCCGGGCGGGCCGGCCGTGTCCAGGTGGAGTGTCCGGCTGGGCCGCAACGCGTGGATCACCCTCGGCGCGGCGGTCGTCGCGGCGGCGGTGGCGTCGTACCTGGTGGTCGCGGACCCCTTCGCGGGGCCGTTGCCGGACGGCTGGAAGCGGCACCGGCTCGGCGACCGGGCCGGCATGAGCGTCGCCGTGCCGGCCGCGTTCGTGAAGCAGAAGCACGCCGAGGACTGGGACGGCACCAACGAGACGTTCGCCGACCCCAGTGGTGCGGTCGTCGTCTCCGTGGACCGCGACATCAAGGCCGAGGACAAGGACGGCAAGATCCCGGACACCGCGGGGGCGGGGGCCTGGGCCGACTGGGACATGCTCAAGGACGGCGAGTACTCCTGGAACTTCGCCGACGAGCCCGCTCCGCGCGGCGAACCGGGCGAGACGGAGTACAAGGGCGGGAAGGCCGCCGAGAACACCATCACCTACACGACCACCGACCTGCAGAACCCCCGCACGCGTGAGTACCACATCCTGTACTACAAGGCCGGGAACGGTGACATGTACCGGGTGTCGATCGACTACCCGGGCAAGGGCCACTTCGCAGACGACGGACGGGAGATCGCCCGGACGGTGGTGGCCAACTGGGAGGTCGACGAGCTCTGATGGGACTCCAGGGCCGGCTGGTCGGGGAACGCTACCGGCTGCTCCAGCGCGCCGGGTCCGGTGCGACGGGAACCGTCTGGCGGGCGTTCGACGAGCTGGGGGCGCGCGAAGTCGCCGTCAGGCGACCACGGTTGCCGGGTGATCCCGCGGACGAGGCGTACCGCCGTGCCGCCCACCGTCTCTACCGCGAGGCGCGTGCCGCCGCCCGCGTCGACCACCCCGCCGCCGTCCGCATCCACGACGTGGTCGTGGAGGAGGCCGGGACCGACGGACTGCCCTGGATCGTCATGGAGTGGGTCCCCGGCGAGGCCCTGCGCGAGGTGCTCCGGCGCGGTCCGGTGGCGGCGCCCGAGGCCGCCCGCACAGGCCTCGCCGTCCTCGGTGCCCTGCGGGCCGCGCACGCCGTCGGCATCGTGCACCGTGCGGTCACGCCCGGCAACGTCCTGCTCGGCCCGCACGGCCGCGTCGTGCTTACCGGCTTCGGCACCGCCCACGTACCGGGTGCGCGGTCGCCCCGGGGCGCCGGACCCGCGGCCGACCTGCGGTCGCTGGGCGCCCTGCTGCACACCGCCGTCGGCGGCGGGACGCCGGGCGGGCCGCTCGGTCCGCTGATCGAGCGGCTGCGGGGGCAGGACACCGGTCTGCTTCCGGACGCGGAGGAGATCGCCGAGCACCTGGAGGCGGTGGCCGGCAACCCCTGTGCCCGCGCCGGACCGAAAAGACGCGATCAGCACCAGCCCTTTCGCATAACGTCCTGATCAGCGAGTTTGTTGCCAGCGATCACTGGCGTCGTGTGAGCGGTCGGTGAATCCCCATTACCGCCGGGTACACAAAGCCCTCGCGGCGTCATACCCTGCGGCTCATGACGGACGCGCAGGCCCCGGAAATCACCGGCACGAACCCTCTCGCCCCCGCCCCCCAGGGCGCTCGCACCGCTGCCGACGTGGTCACCCCCGAGCTGGTCGCCCAGCTCACCAAGGGCGTGGCCGGCTCCGGTCGTACCGCCAACCACACGCCGTTCACCGGCGAGAAGCTGGCCGACCTGCCCGAGTCGACGCCCGAGGACGTGGCCGGTGCCTTCCAGCGGGCCCGCGCCGCCCAGGACGTGTGGGCCCGGACGCCGGTACGGCAGCGCGCCGCCGTCCTGCTGCGCTTCCACGACCTGGTCCTGGAGCGTCAGGCCGAGGTCCTCGACCTCATCCAGCTGGAGACCGGCAAGGCCCGCCTGCACGCCCACGAGGAGGTCCAGGCCGTCGCCGTCGCCGCCCGGCACTACGGCCGCAAGGCCCCCGCCTACCTGCGGCCCAAGCGGCACACCGGCGCCGTCCCGGCCCTGACGAAGGTCACCGAACTGCGTCACCCGCGCGGCGTCGTCGGCCAGATCGCCCCCTGGAACTACCCGCTGGAGCTGTCCGTCGGCGACGCGCTCCCCGCGTTCGTCGCGGGCAACGCGGTCGTGATGAAGCCCGACACCGAGACCTGCCTGACCGCCCTGTGGGCGCGCGATCTCCTCATCGAGGCCGGCCTGCCCGCGGAGGTCTTCCAGGTCGTCCTCGGCGAGGGACCCGTGATCGGCCCCGAGGTGGTCAGGCACGCCGACTACGTCTCCTTCACCGGATCCACCCGCACCGGCCGCGAGGTCGCCCAGGGCGCCGCCGCCCGCCTGGTCGGCGTCTCCCTCGAACTCGGCGGCAAGAACGCCATGCTGGTGCTGGAGGACGCCGACATCGAGAAGGCCGCGGCGGGCGCCGTCCGCGCCTGCTTCTCCTCGGCCGGCCAGCTCTGCATCTCCATCGAGCGGCTCTACGTCCACGAGTCGGTCGCCGACGCCTTCCTGGAGCGCTTCGCCGCCCGCACCAGGGCCATGCGGCTCGGCGCCTCCCTCGCCTACGGCGCCGACATGGGCTCGCTGGTGGGTGAGCGGCAGCTGGAGACCGTCCAGCGGCACGTGGAGGACGCGCTCGCGCACGGCGCGAAGCTGGTGACCGGCGGCGTAGCCCGCCCCGACATCGGCCCGTACTTCTACGAGCCGACCATCCTCGACGGGGTCACCGCCCCCATGGCCGTGTGCGCCGAGGAGACCTTCGGCCCGGTCGTGTCCGTCCACCGCTTCACGACCGAGGACGAGGCGGTCGCGCACGCCAACTCCACGCCCTACGGCCTGAACTCCTCCGTCTGGACGAAGGACGCCCGGCGCGGCCGGGACGTCGCCGCCCGGCTGCGCACCGGCACGGTCAACATCAACGAGGGGTACGCGCCCGCCTACGGCAGCGTCCAGTCGCCGATGGGCGGCATGAAGGACTCCGGCCTCGGCCGCCGGCACGGCTCCGAGGGCATCCTCAAGTACACCGAGGCCCAGACCGTCGCCCACCAGCGGCTGCTGCCGATGGCGCCGTCGCTGGGGATGGACGACGAGACGTACGCGGCCTTCATGAGCCGGAGCCTGCGGCTCATGAAGGCGTTCCGGTTCAGGTAGCCGACCCGGGGCGGGGCCGTACCGGTGTGCGGCCCCCGCCCCGGGAGCGCGACCGGCCACGACCCGCCCGCACGCGACACTCAAAGAGGAGACACCCGTGCCCAAGGACGCTTACGACTACGACGTGGTCGTCGTGGGTTCCGGCTTCGGCGGCTCCGTGTCCGCCCTCCGCCTGACGGAGAAGGGCTACAGGGTCGGCGTCCTGGAGGCCGGCCGGCGCTTCGTCCGGGAGTCGCTGCCGAAGAACTCCTGGGACCTGAAGAACTACCTCTGGGCCCCGAAGCTCGGCATGTACGGCATCCAGCGCATCCACCTGCTCGGGAATGTCATGGTCCTGGCAGGTGCGGGGGTCGGCGGCGGCTCCCTCAACTACGCCAACACCCTGTACGTACCGCCGAAACCCTTCTTCGACGACCCCCAGTGGCGGGACATCACCGACTGGGAGGAGGAGCTGACGCCGTATTACGACCAGGCCCGGCGCATGCTCGGCGTCCGCCTCAACCCGACGACGACCCCCTCCGACGTGCACCTGAAGGCCGCCGCGGAGCGGATGGGCGTCGGCGACACCTTCCACATGGCACCGGTCGGCGTCTTCTTCGGCGACGGCGAGGACGCCGACGGCACGGCGCGGGCGGAACCCGGCGAGCAGGTGCCCGACCCCTACTTCGGCGGCGCGGGCCCGGCCCGCACGGCCTGCAACGAGTGCGGCGAGTGCATGACCGGCTGCCGGCACGGCGCGAAGAACACGCTCAACGAGAACTACCTGTACCTCGCCGAGAAGGCGGGCGCGGTCGTGCACCCGATGACGACGGTCGTCTCGGTCACGGACGACTCGCGCGGCGGCTTCGCGGTCGCCACGCTCCCCACCGACCGACGGAGGAAGGGCCCGGGCCGTACCTTCACGGCCCGCCGGGTCGTCATCGCCGCCGGCACCTACGGCACCCAGACCCTGCTGCACCGGATGAAGGCCGGCGGCCAGCTCCCGTACCTGTCCGACAGGCTCGGCGAGCTGACCCGCACCAACTCCGAGGCGCTGGTCGGCGCCCAGACCGACGACCGGCGCTACCGCAAGGCGACCGGCGCGTCACGGGCCGACTTCACGCGCGGCGTCGCCATCACGTCCTCGATCCATCCGGACGCCAACACCCACATCGAGCCGGTCCGTTACGGCAAGGGCTCCAACTCGATGGGCAGCCTGTCGATCCTCCAGGTCCCCTACGCGGGCGAGTCCGGCTCCGGCGCCCACCGCGTTCTGGGCTTCCTCGCGCACGTGGCCAGGCACCCCGTGCACGCCCTTCGCTCCCTCTCCAACCGGCGCTGGTCGGAGCGGACCATCATCGGCCTGGTGATGCAGTCGCTGGACAACTCCCTGACGACGCACCTGAAGCCGACGGGCGTCGGCAAGGGCGTGCTCACCGCACGCCAGGGCCACGGCTCGCCCAACCCCAAGCAGATCCGGGCCGCGACGGAGGGCGCCGCCGCGCTCGCCGCCGAGATCAACGGCTTCGCCGGATCCAACGTGGGGGAGCTGATGGGGACCCCGCTCACCGCCCACTTCCTCGGCGGCTGCCCGATCGGCGCCTCCCGCGAGAGCGGCGTCGTCGACCCCTACCACCGGCTCTACGGCCACCCCGGCATATCGGTCGTGGACGGCGCCGCGGTCTCGGCGAACCTGGGCGTCAACCCGTCCCTGACCATCACCGCGCAGGCGGAGCGGGCCATGTCGTACTGGCCGAACAAGGGCGAGCCCGACCCGCGCCCGGCGCAGGGGGCGGCCTACGAACGCCTGGCCCCCGTCGAGCCCAAGTCCCCGGCCGTCCCGGCGGAGGCCTTCGGCGCGCTCCGGCTGCCGTTCCTGGGGATGCCGACGGTGCCGTCGAAGAAGTAGAAGAAGCAAGAAGACGCAGAAGAAGCAGAGGTGCGTCCGAGAAGCAGGCGTGCCGTCGACGTAGCGGCACGGTGGGAAGGACCTGCGCCCCCCTCCGAGCGCAGCTCCTTCCCACCGGCTTGCCAGGGGAGAGGCCGGTCGGTCTCTGCGCCTGTTTGATCGGCGAAGGCGGTGGATGGTTGTCCCGGATCCACGGAATCCCGTGTGGGCTGCGTCACATGCGCGCGCGGTGTGGGGGCGTGTGACGTCACCTGCGCGAGCGGCGTGCGAAGGGCCCCGCGGGGCTTGGGCCGCGGGGCCCTTCCTCGGCCCGGCGCCGGCGTCAGGACGGCGCCGGTGCCCGGAGAGCGGCGCCGGGGGGTCGCGCCGCTTGCCTTGGACGGCCGTGCAGTGGTGAGTGGGGCGCGCGGGGGCCCGGCCCGCGCCCGCCCGTGCCGCACATGGCTGGACGGGGAGGACCTTCGCGACCGCTGGTCCGGGATCCGGACGTATTCCGTCGGCCGGCCCCGGGCGTCCCCGGAGCCGGCCGTTCTCTTGCGTGACCGGGCTGCTGTCCCCTGCCGTCCGGTCACCTGCCCGGAGCGAGGTCCCACGACGTACGGCACGATCCGTACGTCTCATCGCTCCGGTGAGCCACGCGTGGTTTCTTTCGGGCCCGCCTCTGGCTGACACGGACACCGGGACCAACGAAACCGCTCGGCCGCCGGTCACGCGCCGTACGGGTGAGAAGTGTCCGAACCCACATACGGTCTTCGGGCGTGGTCATGGGGCGCGGCGTTCGAGCGCGGCCCTTCGGGCATGGCCCCGGGCGCGGCCTGCCGACTCTCAGACGCGCCCCCGGCACAGCTCCAGCATCGTCATCGCCAGCGCCGTACCCGGCTTGCCCAGCGCCTGCCGGTAGTGGTCGAGGACCTCGTTCTCACGGGAGAGGTTCACGCGCCGGCCACCGGAGGTGATCCGCGCCTCCTGGATGACGGCGGAGACGGCCATCCGTTCCTGGATCAGGCCGATGATCCGGTCGTCGAGCGCGTCGATGCGCTCCCGGGCACCGGTGATCAGGCCGGCGGCCTCGGTGGTGCGGGCGCCGGTCCTGTCCGTAGCGGTGGCGTTCACGGGGGCTCCTCTGGGGATTCGGGAGGCGGCCCGGAGCGAGAGGGCCCGGAAACGACAGGCGCCCCGGACCTTGTCGGCCCGGGGCGCCTGGGAAGTCGCTTGTCAGTTGCTCAAGCAGCACGACCATGGCAGCCGGTGGGCCGGTTGCCATAGGTAAACAGGTACGTCGGGTGCGTGAGCATGGAACCAGTATGCCCCGGGGACGGACGGTGTCCAAGCCGGTTCGTATGGTGAGACATGGAGGGTGGGACGGCCGGGGCGCCGTGCGCGGAACGTCTCACCCGCCCACCTCGGTAGAATCGGGAGCACAAGACCCCCGCCCGACCGCCGGAAGGCACCCCGTGTCATCAGCGACTCCCGCTGCCGCCGCCCCCGACACCGTCCTGGTCGTCGACTTCGGCGCGCAGTACGCCCAGCTCATCGCCCGCCGTGTCCGCGAGGCGCGGGTCTACAGCGAGATCGTGCCGAGTTCCATGCCGGTCGCGGAGATGCTCGCCAAGAACCCGGCGGCCATCATCCTCTCCGGTGGCCCCTCGTCGGTGTACGAACCGGGCGCCCCGACCGTCGACCGCGCCCTGTTCGAGGCGGGCGTCCCCGTCTTCGGCATGTGCTACGGCTTCCAGCTCATGGCGCAGACCCTCGGCGGCACCGTCGACAACTCCGGCGCCCGTGAGTACGGACGCACGGACCTGACCGTCTCCAAGCCGTCCTCCACCCTCTTCGAGGGCACCCCCACCGAGCAGGCCGTCTGGATGTCGCACGGCGACGCCTGCTCCGCCGCCCCCGAGGGCTTCACCGTCACCGGCTCCACGGACGTCGTCCCGGTCGCCGCGTTCGAGAACGACGAGAAGAAGCTCTACGGCGTCCAGTACCACCCCGAGGTGATGCACTCCACGCACGGGCAGCAGGTGCTGGAGCACTTCCTGTACCGGGGCGCGGGCCTCAGCCCGGACTGGACCACCGGCAGTGTCATCGAGGAGCAGGTCGCGGCCATCCGCGAGCAGGTCGGCGACAAGCGCGCCATCTGCGGTCTGTCCGGCGGCGTGGACTCCGCCGTCGCCGCGGCCCTCGTCCAGAAGGCCATCGGCTCCCAGCTGACCTGCGTCTACGTCGACCACGGTCTGATGCGCAAGGGCGAGACGGAGCAGGTCGAGAAGGACTTCGTCGCCGCGACCGGCGTCCAGCTGAAGGTCGTCGACGCGCAGGAGCGCTTCCTGAACGCGCTCGCCGGGGTCACCGACCCCGAGGAGAAGCGGAAGATCATCGGCCGCGAGTTCATCCGCGTCTTCGAGCAGGCCCAGGCCGAGATCATCGCCGACGAGGGCCCGGCCGTGGAGTTCCTCGTCCAGGGCACCCTCTACCCCGACGTGGTCGAGTCCGGCGGCGGCACCGGCACCGCCAACATCAAGTCCCACCACAACGTCGGCGGGCTTCCCGAGGACCTCGAGTTCCAGCTCATCGAACCGCTGCGCAAGCTGTTCAAGGACGAGGTCCGCATGGTCGGCCAGGAGCTGGGCCTGCCGGACGAGATCGTCCAGCGCCAGCCGTTCCCCGGCCCGGGTCTCGGCATCCGCATCGTCGGTGAGGTCACCAGGGAGCGGCTCGACCTGCTCCGCGAGGCCGACGCCATCGCCCGCGAGGAGCTGACCGCGGCCGGCCTCGACCGCGACATCTGGCAGTGCCCCGTGGTGCTGCTCGCGGACGTCCGCTCGGTCGGCGTCCAGGGCGACGGCCGCACCTACGGCCACCCGATCGTGCTGCGGCCCGTCTCGTCCGAGGACGCGATGACCGCCGACTGGTCGCGGCTGCCGTACGACGTCCTCGGCAAGATCTCCACCCGCATCACCAACGAGGTGGCGGACGTCAACCGGGTCGTCCTCGACGTGACCTCGAAGCCGCCGGGCACGATCGAGTGGGAGTAGGCCCGGAAGGCCTGTCGTTCGGAACGGGTCGGCTGGGACGGATCGCGCTCAGCCGACCCGGGGCCCCGTGACGTCGGCATGATCCGGACGACGGCTCCGCGGGGTACTGGTCACGAACGAGCCGCGGAGTGCACCGCTGTTCCGGAGGCCTGCCCCGTGGGGCCGACCGTGCTCGCCGCCCGGACGTGGAGCACGGCGTCGCACCGGGGCACGGCCACCGGCCGCGACCACGCTCGGTCCTGTGGCGGACCTCGTCAGCGAGCCGGCCGCTCACCCTCCGGTCGGCGGGCCGGTGAACCGGGCGGACCGGACCGCTGACGCGGCGAGGGCGTGGGTCACCCGCCCAACCGCGCGAGGATGCCGGTGAGTTCGCGTACGCGGGGGTGGTTCGGGCCATGTGTGCTCCGGTAGCCGTCGATCGCGTCGCGCAGCAAGGGAACCGCCTCGTTCGTACGGCCCTGGTTGGCCTTCGTCGCCGCCAGATCGACCTGCACGCCGAGGGTCGTCGAGTGCCGTGGCCCGTAGACCCGCCGACAGCCCTCCAGCGCCTCGGCGAGCCGCTCCTCGGCCTCGGTGACGCGGCCGAGCGCGTTGAGTACGGAGGCGTAATTGCGCCGGGCCTTCCAGGTGTCCCGGTGATCGTCGCCCAGCAGCCGCGACCGTGCGTCGACCAGGTGGCCGTACATCTTCAACGCCTCGGCGTGTCTGCCCTGGTGGGTGAGTACGGCGGCGAGGTTGTGCTGCACGGTCATGCTCATGTCGGTCGTGCCGTCGATGTCGTCCAGCATCTCCCGGTACATGCGCTCCGCCTCGGCGAGCCGGGCGGGAGAGCCACGCAATGTTCCCGCCAGGGTGTTCCTGCTGCTCAAGGTGTCCGGATGGGCCGCGCCGAGCGTGCGGGTGCGACGGAAGACCGTGTCCCGCATCAGTCCTTCCGCCTCCTCCCGGCGACCGAGGTCGATCAGCACTCTCGCCAGGTTCGACGCGATCTGCAACGTCTGCGGGTCGTCCTGGCCGCGCAGCCGCTCCCAGCCCGACAGGGCCTCCCGCAGCCACTCCTCGGCGCGCGCGGGGTTGCCGCCGTCCTGCAGGAGCCTGGTCAGGTCGTTCAGTGTCAGCAGCCTGTTCTCCTGATCGCCCGCGCGGGCGGCGGCCAGCCACTCCAACAGCGCGACGGCCTCGTCCTGTCTGCCGGGATTCCCGCCCAGCGCGACCGCGTACACGTGCAGGGCGTGCAGCGTCTCCGGGTGGTTCAGGCCGAGCTCCTCGCGTTTGTGCTGGAAATCGAGCCCGTGGGCGTACTCCGCCGTCACCGACAGTTTGATGTCGATCGAGGGCAACTCGCCTCGCCGCTCGGTCACGTTGATCTCGGCGCTGCCGAAGTCTCCCAGGTAGTGGTGGGTGGTCTTCGACTTCTTCCTCCAGAACGGCATGTCTCTCCCTGTCTCGGTCACACCCCGCCGCGGGCACGTCGCCGGGTCACCGGCCGGAATGGATGTACGCGGCCCACAGCGTCGGGGTCTTGTCGAAACGCGAGCGGCAGCGGCGTACCGCGTGGTGCAGAGCCGTCGCGACGTCCTCGCCCGCCGAGACGCTTTCGTGCAGGTCCACGGCGACCATCCGGGCGACGAGGTCGTTGACCTGCCACAGCGTGCCGACGACCTGCGGGTAGCCGGCAAGCTGGAACGCCGACACCAGGTGCAGGCTCTCGTCCGGGATCCGGTGAGCGCCGAGGGACGTCTCGCATGCCGACAGCACCGCGAGCCGGACACCGGACAGGTCGAGCGCGGACACGTCCAGCACCGAGAGCGGCCCGTCGTGCAGCAGCAGATGACCGGCCGACGGATCATCGGGATCGCTCGCCGCGTGACACGCGAAGTGCGCCGACGCGTGGGACGTCAGTGCGGCGCGGACCGAGTCGACCGTCGCCTCCGCGCCGCCCAGCCGCGTGGCCCGGGTCAGTGCCGCGATCCTGCTCGCCTCCCGCTCCGCACCGCGCAGTGTCCGCGCTCCCGTCGCCTCTGACACCGCCACGACCACCAGATCGTCGCCCGCTCCCGCGTGCCGCGCCCTGGCATGCCGCAACGCCCGCAACGTCGGTGTGTACGACGACACCACCCGATCGAGGACGGACGCGCCGTCCGGGAAGCGACCGGCCGCGTGGATCGGGAGCAACGCCAGCTGTCCCACCGGCGACCACCAGACCCGCGGCCAGGCGTCCGACGGCGCAGAGGTGTGACCGAGCCGCTCCAGCACGGGGCCGGTGACGAAGTCCCACAGCCAGCCGAGCACCTCCGCGGCGGTGGTCTGTGCACCGGCTTCGCCCGCGCCCGGCCGTGCCGACACGGCCAGCGCGGCGCCGAAAGCGGCCGCCCGGCCCGCTACGGAGTCCGGCGTCACGTCCGGCAATCCGACCACGGTGACCCCCGACGGAC
Source organism: Streptomyces sp. AC627_RSS907 (assembly GCF_019049165.1). NCBI lineage: Bacteria > Bacillati > Actinomycetota > Actinomycetes > Kitasatosporales > Streptomycetaceae > Streptomyces > Streptomyces sp. AC627_RSS907. The sequence goes on along the minus strand of NZ_JAGMUE010000062.1, from coordinate 14,568 downwards.
GGACGATCAACGCGTCACTGCGGTATCCGCTCACGTTGATCAGCACCACCGGCCCGTCCGCGGCGGCCTCCAGCAGCTCGTCGAGCTCCGGTGGAGCGAGGAAGTCCGCGAACCCCGGCAACGCACGCGCTTCGTCGAGCAGGTGCCGCAACCGGACGTCCAGGTCATGCCGTTCGTCCGCCGCGGCGCCCATGAGATGTCCGGAAGGAAGCAACCGGTCGAACGCGGCGCCCAGACGCTCCGCGAGCTCGGGCGCCACCGCGTGCAGACGGGACAGATCGCTGCGGCTCTGCAACACCTGTCCGCCGAGCACGCCACGGCCGAGTTCGAGCAAGCGCACCGCCGTCTCCGGATCGTTCGCCTGCAAGGCGCTCGCGGCGGCGTCGGCGGCGAGGCCGTCGAATTCCGCCAGCATCCGCTGCTGGTCCACACGGGCAAGACGCCGCGGTGCCACGAGCGGCAGCAGGCCGACCGCGAACGCGTAGGCGTCCCGGGCCCGGTCCCACCGTCCCGCCTCGGCCTCGGTCTCCGCCCACGCGCGTGCGGCCTTCGCCCGTGCCCCGGGCGGCAGCGCCTCGATCTCCGCCGCCTCGCGGAAGGCGCGGCCCGCGGATGCCAGCACCCCGGGGTCCTGCGTGAGTTCGTACTGGGCGTACAGGACGTCGCCATGGTTGAGCTGGGTCTCGCCGCGCCTTGTCGTGTCGGAAGCACTCGCCCGGACGGCGCTGCCCAGCGCCGTGACGGACCGGAGCAACGCCTCCCGGTCACCCCTGAATCCGTACTCGGCGAACCAGACCCGGCCCAGGTTGCCCAGTGCCACCACGTGGGTCTCTTCGCCGTACGGCACCGTCTCGACGACCCGGGTGTACGCGGCGATCGCCTGATCCAGGTCACCTTCCAGCCCCGTGCGCCGGAACCGTTCATGGTGCAGCATCCCCAGCAGCAGGGTGATCAGGCCCCGCCCTCCGCCCCCGCCACGCGCGGAACTGCCGATCTCCACGGCCTGGTCCAGCACGTCGAGCTCGCCGGTCTGTTCGACGAGGACCTGCACGGCGATCAGATAGTTCTCGCAGCGGTTCTCCCACAGGTACTCGTCAGGCCGGGTCGCCTCGAGCACCTGGCGCAGCAGGGTCACGCCCTCCCGTAACGCGGCGACGTCACCGGTCGCCCTGCCGCGGTCCCGCAACGCGGCGGCGAGGTCGACCTTGTGGTGCAGCAGGGCCCGCGAGTCGCTCGCCGTGCGTGCCATCGCGTCCCGCAAGTGCCGCACGGCGGTCTCCCGCACGGACTCGTCGCCCGTGTGTTCCCCGGATCGCTGCAGTACGTTGCCCAAGTGGTTGAGCCGCACCAGGTGGTCGGGGTCGTCCACGGGCGTCGCGAGGACGCTTTCCTCCAGGACACGGGCCGCGTCGACGAGGTCGGAGTGGTCGCGGGTCAGTTCGTACCGGAGGTACAGGGCCTTGCCCAGCACGTACAGGGCGGCCGGTACACGTGGCAGCCGTGCCACCGACTCGACGGCCTCCGCCACATAGGCACCGTCGCGGGTGTACTCGGCCAGCAGGATCAGCGTCTCTCCCCGCACCATCGCCGCCGCCAACCGGTTCTCCCCGTCCAGCAGCGGGATGGACTCGTCACACCCGGCCAGGGACTCGTGCAGCACGGACACGTCGCCGAAGTGCTGGAAGTGGTCGTGCAGCAACATGCTCAGGGTCACCCGCAAGGGGTGCCTGATCGGGTGATCCGGCACGTACCCGATGGCGGTCCGCAACTGCGCGATCCCTTCCAGCAGGTCGGCCGGGTCACCCGTGTGCCGGTAGCGGTCGCGCAACCCCACGGCCAAATCGTGCATCGCGTTCACCGAACCCCGCGCTGCCCCGCGCCTGCTCCGTTCGATCTCGCTGTCGAAGGGTGTCGGGCTCGTCACTTCGCAACTATCCTCACTGCGATGACCGTTGACCAACTGGCCGTGTTGTGCCGACGTCTGGCCGACGATACCGACGCAGTACGGACCTCGCCAGAGGTCAGGACGCTCGCCGAGTCGATCGTCGGCCGGGTGCGTGACGGTGTGGCGTGCGAGGAACTCGCTGAAGAGTTCGATGAGTTGGAGTTACTGCTTCTGAGGGCGGGACACGCGGCGGGGCTGGGCCCGGTCCGTTCGTACGAGCGGTTCCCCGGTGCGAGCGACGGGCGTCGCGTGCTCGAGGTGCTGGCGTGCCCCGCCGGTGTGTGCCCGCGGGTCGAGGTGCCGGACGCGGAGCCGGTGTTCTGCGGGGTGTTCCGGCAGCCGATGGTGGTCACGAGGCTGCGGTCGTGACCAGGTTCCTCGAGGCACTGGGCGGAAAGCTGGCCGAGCGCTGGATCGCCCTGATGCTGGGGCCCAGTGTGCTGTTGTTGAGCGTGGCCGCCGTCGGTGTGACGCTCGGGCACCGGCGCTGGCACGACACCGGCCTGCTGCTCACGCGGCTCAACGAGCTGTCGGCCGAGCCCGCGTTGCGCAACACCGGCACGCTCATCCTCCTGCTGGCCGGACTGCTGGCCGCTTCGGCGGGTCTGGGTCTGACCGCCACCGGGCTGGGCGTGACGGTGGAACGGCTGTGGCTCGCGCCCCGGCCCCGCTGGCTCGCCGACCGGCGCCGACGGCGATGGGAAGACGCCCAGTCGGCGTTCAACCACGCCTTGCTGGAGGCCGCCAGGGCCGAGGGCACCCCTGAGGCGGCGGAGGCCGCGGCCCGGGCCAGGGAGCTCAACGCCCGGCGCAACCGGATCGGTCTCACGGCGCCGGACCACCCGTTCTGGCTCGGCGACCGTATCGCCGCCGTCGACACACGCGTGTGGAGGGCCTACAGGCTCGACATCACCTCCGCGTGGCCACGCATCTGGCTCACACTGGCCGAGGACGTCCGCGCCGAGATCGTCACGTCCCGCGCCAGACTCGCCGCCGCGGCCAGGCTGATGGCATGGGCCGTCGGCTATGTCGCCGTGGGTGCCCTGTGGTGGCCGTCGGCGGTCGCCGGTGCCGTCGCGGCCGCCACCGCGTGGCGCCGGGCGCGGATCGCGGGCGTGGCGTTCGCGGAGCTCGCCGAGTCGGCCGTCGACCTGCACGGCCGACAGCTCGCGGAGAGTCTCGGGATCCCCTGCGAGGGAACGCTCACCGAGGACGTGGGGGCTGAGATCACGTCGTTGCTGAGGAAACAGACGTGAGCTTGTTCCGCCACAGGTCCGAGCCCACGCCGGCCGACGAGGCGATCCTGGTGATCGACCAGTACGCGCTGCCCTACCGGTCACCGCACTGGTACGGGCACGCGAACTACCACGTCCGGGTCTTCCGTCCCGACAAGGCACGGAAGCCGGTCGTCATCATGGGTGACCTGGCCAACGACCCGGTGGCGTCGATCAGCAACAAGTGCCCGGAGGTCACGGCCATCGTGGCGGACCTGGTGCTCGGCCGGCCCGGGGTGCACCCCAGCCGGCTGGAGGAACACGCTCGCTGGGTCACCTACCTTCCCGCCACCACGTTCGGCGAGTCGTTCACCGAGGTGCACGGTTTCGACGTGGTGCCCGGCTACGAGCCACGGCTCGTGACGAACAGGCACAGACACCTTCGCCGCGAGGACGCCGAGGACCTGGTCGGTGGATCCCTCCGCGCGTGGCACCGACGCCACTACACCGTCGCGAAGCTTCAGCGACGTGGCGTCCGCGTGATGCGGGTGCACACGGCAGGTCTGGAAGGCTCATGAAGATCCCGCCGAGGGGTCGTCCGGCCGGCTGCCGGACGACCACCCTCGGTCTACGGTCTACGCGGTGGCCGGGTTGGCGGGGCGGACCGCGGGCCGCCCGGCCGCATCCCGCCCGTCAGCGGCGCTTGCGCGGTCGTGGCGCCTCGACCTCTTCGAAGCGGGGTCCGTCCCCGTCCACGACGCGCTGCCAGGCGCGCCGGTAGAGGTCGGCGGCGGGCTCGGTGGGGACGACGACGCCGAGGGGTGCGTTCTCACCGTCGAGGAGGGGGTGGAGCGGCAGCTTCCATCGTTCGAGGGGGATGTGCGGCTTGGGGAGGGAGACCCATTCCCCCGGCAGGAACAGGGTCCGGCCGGCGCGGGTGCGTCTGCCTTCCACCACGAGGCCGGTCGCCGCGAGCCGGTCGCGGGCGGCGCGGAGCCGGGCCGTACCGCCCCGCCGCCTCGGCCAGCCGGTCCAGAGGGCTGTGTTGCGGTCGGTCGGGTCCGGCATGGCGAGCACCATCAGGTAGAGGACGGCGGCGTCCTCATCGATGCCGTACCGCTCGGCCACCTCGGCGACGAGGGCGGGGACGGAATGACCGGGGTGCTGCGGCCACCACCGGCCGTCCTCGTCCCGCGCGTCCGGCCCGGGCTCTCCGGGGTCGGCGAGCAGCGCGGCGAACCGTTCGTCGCCGAGCAGGCGGAGCGCGGTCTCCTCCGCTCCCCGGGGGCCGCTGCCGAAGAGGGCCTCCAGGAGCGGTTCGCCCTCGTCCTCGCCGCGCACCACCGAACGGAAGGACGCGTGCGGATGGCGGGCCTCCTCGCCCACCACGACGGGGCCGTAGCGCAAGGCGTGCTCCCCGGCCTGCACGGGCTCCCCGAACAGCCGCCGCAGCATCTCCGTATCGGCGTCGTGGGCGTGCAGCGCGACCATCACCTCAGGATCGGCCAGACGGTCGCGTACCGCGGCCAACGCTCCGGCGAGAGCCGTACGCACCGGATCACCGACGGGGAGCCGGTGGGCCAGACAGGCTGTCAGGGCCGCGGTCCCTTTCAGCACCCCGACGTCCAAGGTGGGCGTCCCCTGCGAGGCGCCGATGCCGTCATGCCCACCGAGCACGTCGCTGTGGAACCGCGGGTCGGTGTCTGCGTGAAGGAAAGCGCGCACGGCGTCGTAGGGCCACCACCACTCATCGGCCATGGTCTCGGCCGCCAACCGGAGCGGCTCCTCGGGGACGGGAGTGCGCCGGCCGACCATGCTGTTCCAGACCTCCGCGGCCGCGACCGCGTCGGGGCCGTCCGTCCACAGCCGGGTCGGGTCGGTGGGCAGCAACGCGTCCAGGACGGCCCGCCGGACGGCGGGGGCCGCCAGGGTCTGCAGGAGGTCCTTGCCCAGGCGTACGTCGGCAGGCTGCACGCCGATGGTCTTGAGCGTCTCGGTGGGCATGGCCCGGTCGTCGCCGGTACGCGGCATCCCGGCGACCAGGAGCCGGGCCATGGTCGGGGTGGTTCCGGTGAGCCGCGCGAAGGTCTCGGCGGCCTCGGGGAACCAGGGGGCGGGGCCGCGCTCGGCGAGTTCGGCGAGGAACACGGCGCTCCAGCCGGGAGCGCGCTTCGGCTCCGGCACGAACGGACCGTCGGCCACCCGCAGATACGGGGCGGGTGTCTCGAACCGGCCCGCCGGATCGTGGTGGACCGCCCTCAGGGTCCGCGACCCGCCCGAGGGGAGGTTCCACTGCGGGGTGTGCTCCCACCCCTTGCAGAAGAGGAGGAAGGCGCCGTCACCTACGACGCGGACTGTCGGAGGGTACTCGGCATCGTGCAGCTCACGGGGGTCTTTGAGCAGTGCCGTGTCCGGTTCCAACAGGACGACGCGCCAGTGCGCGGGATTCAGTTCCGCGAGCCCTCGCGCGGTCGTTTCGGCGAAGTACGCGTGGAGCGCCGCGCGGTCGACGTCCGGAGTGGCCCGGGACGCAGCCCGCAGGGCGAGAGGGGCCGCCATCGAGGGCAGGTTCCGCCAGTTCAGGATGTCGATCGGGTCCAGGGACGGCGGCTCGCTGTCCGACTCGGTCCCGGTGGGTGTCCGGACCAGGTCGCCGATCAACCCCAGGGAGTCGAAGAGGCAGTGCCAGTAGTCGTTGACGTGACGGCCGGCGACCAGGTCGAGGCCGCCCAGCGCCCTGGCGAGTGTCTCGTCGCCGGGAGGCTCGGGCCGGTCGTCCCGAGGGGCCGTGCCCGCCGAGTTCGCCCGCGGCCCGCTCGGCTCCGGTGCGTCTGATCCGGAAGCGGCCGTCTGCCCTCCGCCCGTCTCCCGCGCGGCTTCGGCGGCGAGGACGGCGGCGTCCAGACGGGCACGCACCGTGTCCAGGACGCTCTGGTACTCGGCGGCGTACCGCACCACTCCGGCGATGCCCGTGCGCAGCGCATGATGTTCCACCTCCGGCAGCAGGGTGCGGATCAGGTCGAGCAGCCGGCTCGGGCCGTCCGCGCCGGACGGTTCGTCCCCGGCCCCCTCCTGCCGCTCCGCGACGGCGGCGGTCAGCAGTTCCGTCACGGTCTCCTCGCCGATCCGGCGGAGCGCCGCGGAACCCTGCGGGTCGCGGGGCCGGAGCAGGTGCCAGAAGTTCTGGGGCGGCAGAAGCCGGGTGCCCGCGGCGAAGCCGGGCGCGCCGCCCGCTCCTTGCGGGACCACGGCCATGACGGTGCCGTCGCCGTCGAGTACCTTGATGTCGCCGTTCTCGCAGATCACCGCCAGCGAGTGGCCGGTTCCGGGGAACTCCAGCGCGTGCCGGGGGAGTCCCGTCCCGGCGGGCAGACGGATCGTGCGTCCGGCGAGGTCCTCGGCTCGACGGGAGCCGTCGGGCAGTTCCAGCACGCGCCAGCCGATCAGGCCGTCCACCGGGGCGCACAACGGCCCCGGTTCGGCGGAGGAGAGCGGCAGCAGCCGGGCCGCCAGCAGTCGGCTTCCCGGCGGGGCGGCGCGCAGGCCATCGCTGAACCAGCCCGGCATACCGGTCCCGCCCAGGGTGTCGGTGACCGGATCGTACGTGTACCAGCGGGGCTCCCGGTGCGGGTGGTCGCTGTCCTGAGCCAGCACCCAGAAGGACGTCCCGTCACTGAGCAGCTCCCGCTCGGGCGGAAAGACGGAATCCCCCGGACGCACCACGCCGCCCCCGGTGGTCCGTCCGCCGCCGGGAAGCGGCAGGGTGCACTTCCCTGTGCCCTCGTTACTCCAACGGACCCCGCTCATGCGGGGGACCGGGCGTCCGGAGGGGACCGGCTCCGGCGCGCCGCGCGGCCAGGAGACCTGCGCGTCGGACCCGTCCACCGGCTGCCAGTACACGCCCAGTTCACCGTCGACGTAGTGGCACTCGATGTGGGCGAGGTGAGGCGTCCCGTCCGGAACCTCCACAGTGTGGGCGAGTACGGCGCCTTCTTCACCGATCACCCTGACCTGCATGTTCGCCTGAAGGACGAGGTGGGGCCAGGCGTCGGCGACGGCGATCTCCTCCGGCGGGTTCCGCGTCCCCAGAGCCTCGACCGCTTCGTCCCAGGCGGACCAGCCCAGTTCGTCGAGTATGCCGGAGCGCAGGGTACGGGTGAGGGCGGGGGCGAGGCCGGGGGCCAGGGCGGCCCGCACCTCCGCCTCGGCGACGGCCAGGATCTCTCCCGACAGCTCCTGCAGTCTGTACAGAGGGGAGCCGTACCGCGAGGAGAACGCGCTCAGCTCGGCGGAGAGATACGCGCGGGCCGTGTGAGCCACCCAGTCGGCGAGCATCGGCCGTCCGCCGGGGGAAGCGGCCAGCAAAGCGTGTTCCTCGCGGTTCACGTACCGGTCGCAGCCGTTGCGGAAGGCCGGGCGGAAACGGGCGTCGGCACGGAGGGCGAGGAGGTCGCTGCGGTCGTCCTCCCGCGCCCACACGTCCAGCCGGATCGCCTCCCACGGTTCCGGGGCGGACAGCGGTATGCCCAGGGCCAGGAGCCGGTCGAGGAGAACGGCATCCGCGGGCGCCGGGAGCGATGCGTCACCGGCGGCCAGTTCGGCGCGCAGGACGCCGGCCATCCGGTCGAAAAGCGGATACAGATCGCGTGGTGGCCCGGCCTCCAGCAGGCTGCGCGCCCAGCCGGCGGTGCCGTCGGGAGGGCGTACGTCGGAGGGAAGCGTGGTGTCGAACAACCCGGCGAGGGCGCCGGTCTCCTCCAGCAACTCCGCCCAGTACGTGAGTTCGTGCTGCTTCCAGCCCGAGGGCATGATGCCCAGCAGGACGCCGCGGAAGGCGGGTTCCCGCCGGATGAGTTCCCGCAGCGCCTTCTCGTTCGCCGTCCACCAGCTGGTGGGCGCCTTGGCCGTGCCCGGCTGCACCAGCATCTGGCGCAGATGGTCGACCTCCACGTCGAACGCGCCCTTGCCCACGGCTGCTTTCGCCAGCCTGCGCAGATCGCCCACGCCCGGGCCCGAGGGGGCCAGCCCGTGCGCCGCGAGCCGCACGAACAGCCCGCGCACGTGCCGCAGCGCCGTGCCGGACGTCATCCGGGAGCGGGACGGCAGCCCCTTCGCGTAGCTGGAGAGCATGTTCGACTGCACGGCGTCGGCCAGGGAGAACTCGAGGAAGACCGCGTCCATCCGCTCCTCGTCGAACGGCAGCCCGTGCGCGGTCTCCGCCTTACGCGCGTTGGAGAACATCATGGAGGCGTACGACTTCTCGTCGACGTCCAGGAACACCCGGCCCGCCTGCTCGTAGAAGGTGGGCAGGAAGTGCGGTACGGCGCCCGCGAGTTCCCGGCCGATCTTCTCGAAGGACGCGCGCGCCCTCTTGGGGCTGGACCTCGCCGTCCGCGAGATCTTCTCCATGCGCTCGACGACGGTCATGGCGAGGTGGCCGTCCTCGGGGTGGTGGACGAGAACCCATTCCGGAAAGCCCAGCGCCCGCGGCTGCGCCACCCCGACCTCGACCGGCTCGCCCTCGGTCTCCAGGCCGAGGAAGCCCGTGCCGGGGTCCTCTCCCGGTTCCATGGAGACCAGGCGTACGACGACCTGGTCGTCGGCGAGCGCGGGATGCCGGTAGGTCCGGGCGACTACCGGGACAGCCCGGACACCGCCCCCGGCGGTACCCGGGGGCAGGACCGCGCCGGCCCGCAGCAGCTTCTCCGTGTCCAACGTCGTACCGCCCCCTGCGGGGGTGTCCGTCTTCGTGCTGTCCATGCTGTCCGTGCCTTCTTCCGTCGCTGTGCAGGGGCGTGCGAGGACCTGTGTGCCCCCGGGGCACGCCCGTCGGTGCTGGTCTCGTCCTGTACGGCGGGCAGGGGAATCCTCGGGGCGCCCGCCCGGTCGCCCCGGCGCCGAGGCGCCGTTCAGCCGGTGTGGTGGTTCGCGGTCACCGTGCGCCGGCGTGCAGGGCGGCGGCCATGCGCATTCCCTCGGACCAGGCGACGGGGCCGACGTCGGTGAGGGGCAGCGGGGAGCCGTGCGGGTCGCTCCAGGCCACTTCGCCGACCGTCGCCCCGTCGGCGTTGTCGTAGGCGTTGCCCACGTGGACCGCCGCGATGACGGTCCGCCCCGCCTCCTGGAGCCGGACGGTGGCATGGTCGCCGCCGACCTTGTGCCCGAGGGCGGTGGCCCGGCCCACCAGGCGGTGCCAGGACTCGTAGTACGCGCCGGCGAACGTCGCGGCCTCGTCCGCGAGGGCATCGGCCGCCTCCGGCTTGCGCCATGTGGCGCGGTGGAGCTGTTCGACGCGCTGGGAGACACCGGTCTCGGCTGCGTGCGCCCGCAGTTCCTCCAACTGCGGAAGCAGGGCGGGGTGCGGCAGGGTCACAGTGGGGGACGAGATGCGGAGGGTGTCACCGCCGGTCGTCACCACGAGCGGCAGCCCACGGGCGCTCCCGGCGCCCCCGGTCTCTTCGACGCCCCGCAGAAATCCGGTCTCCTCGGGGCTCTCACCGACCACGACGAGATCGCGCAGGGCGCTGCGCCATGCCTCGTCGGGCCATACCTGCGCCAGCAGGGCAGTGGACACGGGCAGCGAGGACACCATCCAGGTCTCCACCTGCTTCACACACCCGGCCGCATGCCACTCCAGCCACTCGGCGAACCGCTGGAGTCCGGTCACCACCGGATGGTCCCGCAGCTCCGCGGGCAGGCTGCCCGGCCGCTCCCCCGCAGCGGACCTCGCCACCACCCGCCCTTCCACGAGCGCGATCTCGTATGTGTCACCCGCGGCCAGCCAGCCCATGTGCGTCCCCGTCATTCGTCGTCCCGGAAGTCGGCACAGCACCGCTGCGGCCCGGATCGCGCCGCTCGCCTGTGACGATGCCCGAAGACTAGTCACGGGCGCTGACAACACTGTTTCGCCGAAGGGCCCGGCCGCGCGTGAGTGCTCCTGTCGGGCCGCCACCGGAGCGGACTGCCAGGAGCACTCCCGTCCGGCATCCAGGTGGACCGGCCGGCCCTTGGGTTCCAGCGGCGGATCCCACCGGGCCCAGGTCCGGCCCGTGGTCCGCCAGGAGCTCCGGCGCCCGGCCTGGTGTGACGTCGGCAGTACGCACCTCCTGCCCGGTCGGGCGAACCCGGTAGGGCTCGGGCACCTCCAGGTTCCTCAGTTTCGAAAAAGTGCGTTCTTCCAGCTCAGCGCAGAGTTTCCTATCGTTACCGAGTATCCGCCAGAGACCGGGAACGGCCCGGTCCAGTGGGTGCGGGCCTCCGGGCCCCGGGCACGTACGGAGAATGAACGATCATGACCATCACGCTGGTGAACCCCGAGGGACTGCCGAAGATCGACGCCTATCACCAGGTCTCCATCGCCACCGGCTCCCGGCTCGTCTTCGTCGCCGGACAGGTTTCCTGGGACGCCGCGGGGCGCACCGTCGGCGAGGGTGATCTCGCCGCCCAGGTCGAGCAGAGCTACCTCAATGTCGCCGCCGCTCTGGCCGGCGCCGGCGCCTCCTTCGACGACGTGGTGAAGCTGACCGTCTACGTCGTCGACTGGACCCCCGACAAGATGGCCGCCTTCGGCGAGGGCGTGGCCAGGGCGGCCGCGAAGCTGGGCGGCGCCACTCCCGTTCCCCCGGGCACCCTGATCGGCGTCGCGGCCCTCTCCTCGCCCGACCACCTCGTCGAGGTCGAAGCCACCGCCGTCCTCGACTGAAAGGGCGCCCACCCGGTCACGACGTCCGGGGAGACAGCGGGGGAGTGAGGGCCGAGGAACCGTCGGTGTCACCCCCTGGCCCACCGTGCGGGTGGTGGCGCGCTGTCCTCGTATGCTGCGGCGGTCCGGTGATCGTGCGGGAGGGATTCGTCGTGGTGCGGCCTTTGGAGCAGGGAGACCCGAGTTCTCTGGGTGACTACCAGGTGGTGGGGCGCCTGGGAGAAGGGGGAATGGGGCGGGTCTTCCTGGGGCGTTCCCCGGGCGGCAGGCAGGTGGCGATCAAGGTGGTGCACGCGTCGTTGGTGCACGAGCCGGAGTTCCGGGACCGGTTCCGCCGCGAGGTGCGGGCGTCGCGTCTGGTCGGGGGCGCCTTCACCGCTCCGGTGATCGACGCCGACACGGAGGCCGAACAGCCCTGGATGGTCTCCAGCTACATCGCCGGGCCATCGCTCCACCAGGCAATCACCGATCAGGGGGCCCTGCCGCCGGTGACGCTGACTGCGCTGGCCGCGGGCCTGGCGGAAGCACTGGCCTCCATCCACCGGGCCGGGCTGGTGCACCGCGACCTCAAGCCCTCCAACGTGCTGCTCGCCGACGACGGTCCCCGCGTCATCGACTTCGGGATCGCCCGGGCATTCGATACCGCCGGTCTCACCAGGACCGGGGCCACGATCGGTTCGGCGGGCTTCATGTCTCCCGAGCAGGTCCACGGTGGCGAGATGACCGCCGCAAGCGACGTCTTCTCCCTGGGGGCGGTGCTGGCCTTCGCAGCCACCGGCGTCGGCCCGTTCGGTGTGGGCCCGGCACCCGCCATGCTCTACCGCGTGGTGTACGAGGAACCAGACCTGGCGGCCGTCCCGGACCCTGGCCTGCGTTCCCTGATAGCCGACTGCCTGGCCAAGGACCCAGCCCTCCGTCCCACCCCGCGACAGCTCCTTGGCACGGTGGCCCCGGCCGCGCCCTGGACCGGTCACACACCGGCGGCCGGACCGGCCACCGGTGGTCAGGCCGGTGTGCCCACCCGGCGCGCCACCCTCGCGGAGATGTTCACCCAGTACGCCGGAGCGCCGCTCACCCCACCGGCGGCGTCCGGCGGACAGCGGGCCGAGTCGGAGGATCCCCGCCGGTCCATGGGTCTCGCCACGGCGCCCCCGGCCGCCGGCAGGACCGCGGAAGCGGCAGACCCCACGGCCTCCCCGGGGCCGGGAGACCCCGCCGGAGTCCACGAGAAGGCCGCGGCCCTCGTGGCTCCGCCGCCCGCGCCCGGCTTCGGCCCGGTGGCGGAGCCACCGCGACTGCGCCCCGTCGGAGCCTGGCCGCTCGACGAACGCTCAGGAACGCGGGCGGCCGACACCACCGGACACCACCACGCCGTGGCCACGGCGGTCAGGTGGGGCGAAAGCCATGGCGAGGGCGCCGCGTTCAACGGGTTCACCAGCGAAGTGGTCACCGACGCCGCACTGATCGACACCGCCCGCGGCAGCTTCACCGTCAGCGCATGGGTCCGCCTCGGCGTGATACCCCCGCACTTCGTCACCGCGGTCAGCCAGGACGGCGAGGAGACAAGCGGCTTCTACCTCCAGTACTCCTCCCACGAAGGCCGCTGGGCCTTCGCCCGCCCCGACCTGCGGGTCGCGTCGAGGACCCGGCCGGTCGCCGGAGTGTGGACCCACCTGACCGGTGTCTGCGACAGCTTCGCCGGGGAACTGCGTCTCTTCGTGAACGGCGTCGAGGAGGGGGCGATCCGCGACCGGAGGCCGACACCGTCCGAAGGTCCCTTCGTCATCGGCCGCGCCTGGTACGGCGGAAGACCGGTCGATCACTTTCCGGGCAGCATCAGGGACGTGATGGTCTTCGACCGCGCCCTCACCGAGAGGGAAGCCGGCAGCCTGTCCCGGCCGTGATCCAGCCGCGGCCCGGCGCACAGGCGCTCACCCTCGCAAGCCCCGGCGCGCAGGCGCTCACCCCGCAAGCCCCGGCGCCGGGGCGGTTCGCCTCCCGCCCCTACCACCGCCCGGCCCGCCCCTTGCTCTCACCGCCGTCATCAGACGCGGACTGCTCGTGCCGCGCCTGCCCTTGAGCGCGTCCTCCAGCAACGGAGCGCTGGTGGTGCGCCGGAATTCACCCCGCGCAACGTTCTTGCAGGAGAGGAAGACACTGTGGAGCGACGACCGAGGGTCCGCTGGCATCACGCCGCAGCCGACCTCGCCGACTTCGCGATAGTGAGCTGGGCCGCGAACCCGGCCCGCGTTGCGGCCTTGCTTCCGGACGGCTTCGAGCCCGACGTGCGAGAGGGCGTCACGCCAGTGTCACTGGTGGCCTTCCGCGATCACCGGTTCCACTTCCGTTTCGCCCCGCCGGCCGCGCTGTCCACGGGGCAGGTGAACTACCGCACCTACGTACGGCACGCCGGACAGAGCGGGGTCTGGTTCTTCGGGACCTCCCTGGGCAGCCGGCTCGTTCACCTGCCGGCCACGCTGTGGAAAATGCCCTGGTACCACGAGCGTGTCGAGGTCCGGGCGACCTGGGAGGGCGACGAGGCCCGGACCTGGCGGCTGCGTACGCACGGCGACTGGGGGGCCGCGGGGGTCACGCTGCGGGGCATGGGCCGCCCACAGCCGCTGCCGCCCGGGTTCACCACTGCCGACGAGGTCAGCCGCATACTGACCGACCCCGCCCTGGGCTGGTACGCCCGCCGCGACGGCAGCGGTGTCGGACGCTATTCGGTGTGGCACGAACCCCTGGTGCTGGAGGAAGCCGAAGTGCAGTCCGCCCACAGCCAGGTCTTCACCGATCTGGGCCTCATCACTCCCGGCCAGGCACCGTGCCACGCGGGGCTGCAACGGCACTCCGTGTTCGATATCCACACCCCACCCAGACGGCAGTCCCCCTTGTGACCAGCCCCGTGAACTCCCCCGGCAGTACCCTGCCCTGACGAGGACAGCGGGACGAAGGCCGCCGACACTGCCCAGGAGCGCGCTGCTGAGTACCTGCTCGCGACGCGCCGGAAGCTGCTGCGCGAGCAGGCCGCCGCCCGGAACGGGCAGACCGGGTCCGCGCCGTGACGGACCGGCTGCCCGAGCTCGCCGCCCGCCCGCTGGACGGCGACGCCACGGGGCGGTGATGAGCCTTCTAGGCGCGCCTGAGGATGCGCAGGGGCTTGCCGGGCTGCCAGACCTGGACGACCAGGTACGCGTCGTCCTCGACGTGGGTCCGGACGACCTCCGTCAGCTCGGTACGGAAGAGGTGGAACGGCTCCGGCGGTTCCACCTCTTGCGCGTACCCGGCCCGTGTCGCGGGGTCCTCGACCTCGACCGCCCGGCCGCCGATCCGCACGTCCCCGCCGCCCATGCCGGTGCCGCCCCCCGGGTTCGCCTGCAACGCGAACCGCGGGTCCCGGCGCAGGTCGAGCGCCTTCAGTGAACCCGGCATCATCCCGAGCCACAGCTCGCCGTTCAGAAAACGCACTTCCAGGCCGGTGGTGCGCGGAGAGCCGTCCTTGCGCAGGGTGGCGAGGACGTGGTGGGTGTAGGCGCCGAAGCGCGCCTCGACGGTGGCGGACAGCCCGGGCTCGGCGGTGGTGAACGCGGCCCAGCTCGCGGCGGTGCTCGATGTCATACGCCGAGTCTGGCCCCGAAACACGACATCCTCTGTCCGGTATAGGGGTGGGGGCACGGCGGAGGTCAGGAGGGGGCGGGGGTCGGGAG